>CAZQLB010000032.1:0-13135 GCA_964593915.1 uncultured Pseudobdellovibrionaceae bacterium | reverse complement strand
CAATAATATCACCTGCGTCAACAATAACCCAATCGCCGTGCCGCATGCCTTCGATATGAACGTTTTTATAGCCTGACTCGTTTAGCCTGTCGCGTAATTTGGATGCAATGGCCGCTACCTGTCTGGATGATCGTCCGCACGCGATGATCATGTCATCGGCTAATGCATGTTGATCATGAAGAGGGATGACTTCGATATCTTCGGCTTTGTCCTCGGATAAAGAATGGAGGACAAGCTCTTTCATTGTTTGAAAAGAAGGAACACGGGAATTTGATGATGCAATATTTAATGTAGGAATGGATCAGTACTCCTGTTTAAAAGGTGAAAAAAAACACGAAAAGACGCTGTCTTTTTCGTGCGCGAAATAATCCGGGTTTTGACCGGAAAACAGATGGTCTTGATGTTTTGTATAAAGGGTCATTCAATCCTAAATCAAAAACGATATCCTTCTTATATTATACGAAGGTTTAGGATTAGATGCAAGTTGATACATTTTTAAGGAAGTATTTAGGATCTAAGTGATTGAGAAATATTAACAATCGCAGATTCTGTTAAACGGGTGCGTGCGCCATCATCTAGCTTTGTTTCAACGATCTTACGGGCTGTATGAAAAGCCATGTCGGCGGCTGTCTGGCGCAGTTGTTCAATCGCTTGATCCCGCAGAAGGGTGATATGAGCGTGAAGCTGATGTTCCTTGCGGCGCATGGTTTCCGCCAGCTGTTCCTCTGTGCGTGCCCGCAGCGTTTCCGCCTGGGTGCGGGCTGTTGCAATAATTTGCTCGGCCTCTGTTTCGGCGTGACGTTTACGTTGTTCGAATTCTAAAAGCAGGGCGGTTGCCTCGGCGCGCAGAGATTCGGCGCGCTCAACATCGGCCTTGATCAAAGCGATTTTTTGATCAAGACCCCCGGCCATGACAGGCCAGCCGAATTTGTATAATACAATTGCGAAAACGGCGAAAGAAATGATCATCCATGTGTAGGTATCGGCAAACAAATCTGTCATGATTACGCGGCCTTTTGTTTTGGGGTAGAACGGATGATAGATCGAGCCAGATCAGGGTCTGCCGCTGTATTCGTGATGTCCGCCGCGATACGGGCCGCATAGTCCGCCGCCATAGATTCAATATCAGCCCCCAGCTTTGCGGTGATTGCTGTGATTTCATCTTCGGTTCGGGCTACTTCGCGTGCATAGGTTGTGCGGTGGGAAAAGGCAAGATCCGATGCTTTTTCTTTTAACTGAGCATCTACCTGGCGCATAACATCGGTCGCACGTGCGCGTGCCTTGTTCATGTCGCGTTCGTACGCATCACGGATGGCATAGGCTTTTTTTGTCATATCCTCTGCCGCATGCAGATCATCTTGAATCTTTTTTGCCCGTCCATCGATTGTTTGTGTCAAACGTGGAAGTGCATATCCCGAAAAATATGCAAAGAGCAGAATAAAAGTAATCGCCAGCCAAAACAACTGGGACGGAAACCATTCCGTTTTGAATTGAGGCAAACCGCCCGATCCTTCGGCCGCATGGGCCAAGGCGGGGATTGTCGTCATCATCAAAAGTGCAAGTCCAAAAAACCGCATCAGGTTGCCGTCCCTTATGTTCAAAGTGATCAGATTAAACGATTTTCAGCAGAATCATGAAGGAGATCAGCAAAGCGAAAATCGCAAGCGCTTCGGTCAAAGCAAAGGTCAAAAAGAATTTTTTGTCCAGTTGTTCAGCTGCACCAGGGTTGCGGCCAACGGCTTCGTTATAGGACGAGAAAATGGCACCAAGACCAATCCCAACGCCAAACAGAGGCAGAAGGGCAAGGGCACCAGCCAAAAGACGCATTGTATCCATATCCATGTTTTTTTCCTTTTTTAACAGGGGTTAAACTATTTGCACCATACGGAACTTAATGTTCCAATTCAAGGGTATCTTTCAGGTAAATGCATGTCAGAATTGTAAAGACATACGCCTGAAGGAATGCGATCAATCCCTCAAATCCAATGAGGACAGCGTTAAAGAGGGTCGGCAAAAGGCCAATAGCCATCCCCGCGCCGCCCATCGCAGCGGCCGTTACGGCCAGTCCCGCAAAAACTTTTAGCATAATGTGGCCCGCCATCATGTTTGCGAACAAACGAACCGATAGGGTAACGGGACGGACCAGAAACGATATGACTTCAATCGGGATAATGACCGGGGCCAGCCACAAGGGTACGCCAGGCGGCAAGAACAGATTGAAAAAATGAAATCCGTGGCGGATTAAGCCCAGCACGATAACCATAAAAAAGACAAACAGCGCCATGGCGGCGGTCACAATAATATGGCTTGTATACGTAAATGAATAGGGGAGAAGCCCCAGCGCGTTTCCAAGAAAAACAGTCATGAACAGACTGAAGACAAAGGGGAAATAAACCATGCCGCCATGCCCGATGTTTTCACGGATCATACCGGCAATAAAACCATACAGGTTTTCTGCCATCATTTGCGCGCGTCCAGGAACCAGGGCCCTCGAGGATGTGGCAATACCAAAAAAGATGAAGGACACAACCACGGCCACCATCATCCAAAGAGATGAATTGGTAAAGGCCAGATCTGTCCCAAAGGCCGGGATCGAAACGATCGGCTGGATTTCAAACTGGTGAAGGGGTGAGTGCGCGTGGGCTTCAGACATTCACATAATTCCGTTATCATTAAAGTTGATTTTATGTATCTGTTTTTCCCGATTTTGGCAAGGGGGGAGACATTGTTTTCCCCAAAGATGTCGGTGTGGATGTGATACGGTAAACGCCGTAAAATCCCGCAATGATCCCCAGCATAAGCCCGATGACCATTCCGAATGGTTTTGTGGAAAATGTGGTATCGGCGCAATATCCAAGGAGCAGGCCGCCCAAAATTCCCCCCAAGAGTTCACCGCCGGCGCGAAAGGCATCGCCGTTAGATGTTGCTGGCTTGTCATTTTTTTGTGGATCTGAACAGCCGATAGCATCGGCATCCACTTTTTGTTTCAGGGTTTGGATGCGGACGGCCAAATCATTTTTTGGCGTGTTGTCTGTACCATCTGATGTCACGCGGCCGCCTCAAGCATGTCCATTTGCTGGTTCATATCGACGGACACAAGCTGAGAGACACCTTTTTCGCTCATGGTCACGCCATATAAACGATCCATCCGCGCCATGGTCAATCGGTGGTGGGTGACGACCAGGAAGCGTGTCTTACATGTGTCTGTAATATCGCGTAGCAGATCACATATCCGGTCGACGTTTGCGTCATCCAGCGGCGCATCAATCTCGTCCAAAACGCAGATCGGGGATGGATTTGTCAGGAACATGGCAAAGATCAAGGCCGCGGCTGTCAGGGATTGTTCACCTCCGGATAGCAACGAAATGGATTGCAATGATTTTCCAGGTGGCTGTGCATAGATTTCAAGACCAGATCCAAGGGGATCATCTGTTGAAATAAGTTCAAGATGTGCCTGGCCGCCCCGGAACAAACGGGTGAACAGCGTTTTGAAGTGGGTATTGATTTTATCAAAGGCTTCTTGGAGTCTTGTGCGGGCCTCATGGTTAATTTTATCGATGGCTTGGCGCAGTTCGGCAATCGCGGCTGTTAAATCATCGCGTTCTGTTAGAATTTTTCCAACGGCTGATTCTATTTCCTGTGCCTCCACATCGGCACGCAGGTTTACAGGGCCAATAGAGTCGCGATCGCGCAGGCATTTTTCACGTCGTGTACGTTTAGGATCAAGTGTTGCCAGCGTTTCAATATCGATATCAAATGATAATTCAGCAGTCATAACAACATCATGTGGGGACATTGAAAATTGTTGCTGAATAGATTGATCCAGTTCCTGTGATTGGGTTTGTGTCATCGATAGTCGTGTTTGCGCACTGGCGCGGTTTTCGCGGGCCGTATTTAATGCTGTTTCAATCTCTTTTAAGGCGCGGGATTTCTGTGCAATCTCGTTTTCCAATGATTGAAGGGCATCAGAATCGCGTGCGCGTAACCCCTCCAGCTCTGATATACGGGAAAGAAGGCCCGTTTTTTTCTCGGCAATGTAGGCTGGCTTTTCCAAAAGGGTGTCCAGTTTTTCGGTGATTTGTCCTTTTCGTTCATTGATTTGCGATAGATGTTCTTCGGCGCGGGCGCGGCGATTTTGAAGCGAAATACGTTCGTCCGCAATTCCGTGCAGACGGGCACGGCGACGTGATTCTTCCTGAAGATGACGATCAACAGATAATGTCGCGGTACGCAGTTCGTTTTGTGCAGATAGTGTTTGTTCACGCAAGTTTGTAACATCAACACTTAAACCGCTTTGTATAGGATCTGGGTATTGTACCAATTGTGCATTCAGGTCATTTAAGCTTTTTTCGCGTTCGGCGACATCCTGAATTGTGACATCGATTAATTCTGATAGACGGGCGCGTTCGGTTAACGTGTGCTGCGCGTCCTGCATTTTACGTTGGAAATCTTGTCGAGCATTGTTCAGCTGTGTTTGTGTTTGACGTTTAGCTGCCAATGTTTCTTGTTCTTTTATTTTTACAGTTTGCAGGGAATCCTGTGCGGAAGTCAGTGATTCTTGTGCTTTTTGATACTTTTCTTCGGCCAATGGGAGTCGGCTATTTATATCTGCCAGCTTGTTTTTATATTCCAGCAAGAGGGCCTGACGATCTTTTGACGATGGTTTAACGAAAAGGCCATCCCAACGCCAAAAATAACCGTCTAGTGAAACGATAATCTGTCCTGGCGTTAGGTTTTGGGCGGCAACATCACCATCTGATTTATTTTGTACGTATCCAATATATGAAATAGCGCGTTTCAGAACAGCCGGCACTTTTACTTTTTCTGAGAGTGGGAGAACTGGTGCAGAAAATAAAGGAGCAGGGATGGCTTTATCAATATTTTGCCAGACCATAGAACCCTTTTCATCGGTTGTTCCCAAAAGGGTATCTCCAAACGCTTTTGCGACAGCCTCTTCGAAGCCAGAATCCGCATTGATATCGTCCACGACAGGGCGGACATTTTCAGAAATATCGCTGTCTAGAAACGCTTGGTACGTTTTTTGTTCGGTTTGTAATTGAATTAATGCATTCCGTTCTTCTGTTTGAAGCGCGCGACGTGTGATCAATGAATCGTCCAGGGATTTAATTTCTGCCTGAATTTCTGCAAGGGTTTGTGTATATTCTGATAATGTTCGGTCCAGCGTTTCAATCTGGTTATTGAGCATATCTTGCTCTTCTTGTGTCATGCCACCTTTTAACTCTGATAACCGCGCGCGCAGAGTTTCAATCCGGCCTGTACCACTTGTCTTGCGATTCGTTTCGGCTTGGATTTGGGATAGAATTGCTTGGCGCTGCGCCTGTGATGACGCGAGAACTTGCGTTTTTTCCTGAAGATCTGATTCCAGTTTTTTCAGTTTCTCTTCGGCATGAATGCGCAAGTTTTCTAATGATGGAAGACGGTCTTTTGTATTTTCTTCTTCTGTTCTTAAGGTTTGCTCTTCTTGTTCCAGTGCGGCGATCAGATGATGACTTTCGTCAATCATTTGCGTATCGTGGTGAAGATCCTGTTCACATTGTGCCAATTGGGATTGTAAATCACGAATAGCTTGTTCTAATTGTTGTTCCTCGTGATCCAGTTGGCGCAGTTCGATTTGTACGGCTTGGTGGCGGGCGGCACTTTCGGCTGCCGTCTGGCGCATGGGCTGTAACCCTGCTGATGCGTCTGCGATTTCGCGTTCCAGGGATGATGCGGTGACAAGGCCTTCGGCGACATCCTGCTCTGCACGTATGGCTATCGCTTCAATCTCTTGTTTTGCGCGAGTGATCTTAATCCATTCCAGCGCAGCGATTTGTGTTTCCAGTGTTTTAATTTCGTCCGTTAATATCCGATATTTTTCGGCTTGGCGGCTTTGACGTTTTAAAGAAGCCAACTGTGTTTCAAGGGAACCAAGCGAATCCTGAAGACGCGTTAGGTTATTGTCAGCCGCTTGAAGCCGTAGCTCTGCCTCGTGGCGGCGGGCATGAAGCCCGGTGATCCCCGCTGATTCTTCCAGAATTTGCCGGCGATCGAATGGTTTTGCGGAAATGATTTGGGTTAATTTCCCTTGTGACACAAGGGCGGGCGATGACGCACCGGTCATTGTATCGGCCAGCAGCAATTGTACATCCCGGGCACGCGCAACTTTTCCATTGATGCGGTATGTTGATCCGGATCCACGTTCAATTTTGCGCGAGATTTCAATTTGATCAAAGGGGGTATAGGGGGCAGGCGCCGTGTGCATCCCGTTATTCAGGGTCATGATGACTTCGGCAAAGTTGCGGGCGGGTCTGCTGGACGTTCCGTTGAAAATAACGTCATCCATGTCACCGCCGCGCATACGCTTTGCGGAGCTTTCGCCCATAGCCCAGCGCAGGGCTTCGACCAGGTTTGATTTGCCGCATCCATTTGGACCCACAACTCCGGTTAATCCAATGGGGATATCCAGAACGGTTTTGTCCACGAACGATTTAAATCCCGACAGGGACAGACTTTCAAACTGAATCATGGGTCGCTTACTTTACGTTTGTTGTTTGAATTGATGGTGTGTCCGTTTTTCCGGAGAGTAGAGGATCGATGACCTTGGCAAAGGAATCAATATCCTGTGCGCCGTCGATAACGGCTTGGCCTTCATTGATGATAAATGTTGGCGTTGAATCGATTTTATATTTATCAACATCTGCTTGAAGTTTTTTAGCCAATTCTTCTTCTGTTTTTTTATTGGTCAGACAGTTATTGATACGGTCTTCTGACAGGCCCGCCAGTTTTGCATTTTGCTTTAAACGATCCAGATAATCTGCTGAAAAGGCCCAGCGTGCTTGTGTTTGGAACAGTACGCTCATGAATGGGTAGTACTGCGATGCCGGCAGGCAATGCAGTAGTTTTGTGGCGTCCAGTGCGGGTTTGTTTAATGGGAATTCACGGAATTCGATCTGGACCAGACCAGTGTCTATGTATTTGACGCGAAAAGAATCTAGAATATTGTTATGAAAGTAGGCGCAATGCGAACAGGTTAAGGATGCAAATTCGATAATTTTAACAGGCGCTTTATCAGATCCAATTTTATTGCCAATCGGCGCAACCGTTGGCGTCTGTGCTGATTTTATGTCGGATGCAGCAGCGGATGTTTTGCTGGCGTTGGTTGCGGTTTCAGCGGCTTGCAATGCATTTTGCACGGGAGATGATTCTGTAGAGGAGGAAGCGGTGTTATCTGGCGCAGTACTGTCCAGTGTCGGATAAGGGGTTTGGATACCAAGCTCAGGGGCCGGTTTATTGCTATTTGACAGCGCAAACCCCAGGCCGATGATAAAAAGGCCAACGGTCATCAGGATATAGGGATTGCCGGGTTTTTTATTTGCCATATTAAAACCCTCCTCGGGTTTGCCAAAAGCCGTATTTCGTCAAAAAAATGGGTAACTGTATGTTCTTGCCTAAAAAACACGCGGCTGTCAAATTTTATGATAAAAAAAGAAGGCTTTATCCACATTTATAGGGTCGAAAAGGCCTCTGGACGCTGTTTTTAGCCTCGATAAATAGGGAGTTAATTAAAAATAACTTCAACCTGGTCCAGATTTTGGCGCAAGGACTGATTGCCCTTTGCTTTTATATTCATACGATCTGGCCCTATTCCCTTTGATTTTAAATAGTTTCGGACTGTTAATGCGCGGGCGAGAGACAGATTTTTCCCTTGATCCTGGTCATGTTCTGTGGATGAAGCATAACCCACTATAATCACGGATTTTTTCGGATTTTTCCCCATGATATTCACAATGTTATCATCAATCCGGCCCTGAAGTTCAGGTGTCAATGCAGCGCTTCCCCCGCTGAACGGAAGCAGAATATGGGGGGCCCCCAGAATCATCGGAGAGAAACTGTCTGCCATTGTGTCTGTACTTTTTGAAGGCTTTGTGTCCAGCAAGGCCTGGTTCATGGCGGATGTGCCGGGTGTTGTTGTTGTTGTGTTCGCTTTGATCGGCGGATTGTTGGATGAGCCCCCTTGGAAAGGCGTTGGTGCTTCGCTGGACGGTGGCGGCGGGGGCGGCATATCCATCCGGGTGACAGAGGTGGGCGGAAGTGCAGGCATCGCCAGTGTATTGCTAGAATCCTGTGTCTTTTCGCGTATATTTTTGATCCGGACTATTTGCTGATCTGGTTGCCCGGAGATCAGCGATATAATCTTTGCCTTTTTTGCGGGTACGGCCTTGGCAGCTTTGCTGGCTTTGAGTGTCTCCTCTTTTTCTTTTTTCATTTCATCGGCGAGGTTTATTTTACGGGATTTAACCTCAAATTTCATGATGCGAGGGCCGGTATCTTCCCTTTCGGCACGGCCCTGGCCATCCGATCCGATGATGATGATCTGGGGTTTTTGTTCTTTTTTTACGTCAAGGGCTGGCGATGTTTTCGCCTGAACTGTTGATTGGATGGGTGCTGCTTTTTGGACGTGGATAAATACTTCTTTTGAGCGAGATGATTCTTCGGCTGGTGCCGCGCCCCCGAACAAGGGTGGCGGCGTATAGACTTGTTCATCCTTGTCTGCTGCGAAAGCAAGAATTGGCATAAATACGATCGAGCAGAACAAGATACCAAGTCCCCGCATTCGTCTTTTGGGGGCAGATTGCTGTTCAAAGATCTGCGTTTGTGCAAAGGGCATTAGGTTTTTAAGATATCCTGGATCAACGGAGTCAGGTAAGCGTTGGTCGCCATAATGGTTCCATCATAGATCGGATTATCTGGCGTGTGAATACCTTGTACCTTTCCGCCAGCCTCGCGTACCATAATAATTCCCGCGGCGATGTCCCACGGCTTGACCGAAGGCTGTACGTATCCATCAAATCGGCCGCATGCCACATATGCCATATCCAATGCAGCGGACCCAAAATTACGCAGGCCGCCCGCTTTGTCACGCAGGATCGCATGGGTGCGCACGTATTCTTTTTCATCAATGCGGGAGGGATGTAAGTGAGAAAATGCGATGACGGATTGATCCAGCGTCCGGCGGCCCGAAACACGAATGCGGCGGTCATTCATAAAGGCGCCTGCGCCTTTTTCCGCATAGAACATATCGTTTTTAACAGGGTCGTAAATCACACCTGCGATGACTTCCCCTTGTTTTTCAACCCCAATCGCAATTGCCCAGTGCGGAAGCCCGTGCAGGAAGTTGGTCGTTCCATCCAGCGGATCAATCAGGAATTTATATTCGGCATCTTTTGGTCCGTGGGCGCCGCTTTCTTCCATCAGGAATGCGAAATCTGGGCGTGCCTTTGAGAGTTCCTGGAACAGAATTTGTTCGGCGCGCTTGTCGGCCGCAGAGACAAAATCCGCAGGACCTTTAACGGAAACCTGAAGTTGCTCAACCTCGCCAAAATCACGCAGTAGGGATTTTGATGCCTTTTCGGCGGCGCGGGTCATAACGGTCAACAGGGGGGATAATGTCGGCATTTTTCGTATTCCTGATTATTGGGGGATAAGGGATGTAAAGGCGATCCCTTAAACACTTGTGTGCCAGAGTTGTATACAATTCTGTTTCGCTTGGCAATGTTGTTGTTTTTCTGGATGCGTTTTTGCATTGCAACCAGATTCCATATCAAGAATGGTTAATAAGATATTGATTCACATAAATGAATCGATATGGTGCGGAATTGATTCTTGTTGACGGGGACTCGTAAATGATTCATGATTCGGGGGTAGTCACGGCGAAAGGACCATAAGATATGCCAAAAGAGTCAAGAACAAAATCAGAACAATCCACAAAAATCAAACTTGATACCATTCATCAAGGGGATTGCATTGATATTTTGCGCGGACTTCCATCCTCTTCGGTGGACATGATTTTTGCGGATCCTCCGTATAATTTACAGCTTCAGGGTGATTTGCATCGTCCAGATTCAAGCCGTGTGGATGCGGTTGACGATGATTGGGACCAGTTTGAAAGCTTTGCGGCCTATGACGCGTTTTGTAGCGCATGGCTCAAGGAATGTCGCCGGGTTTTAAAACCAAATGGCACCATTTGGGTGATCGGCAGCTATCATAATATTTTTCGTTTAGGGGTTCAGATTCAGGATCTTGGGTATTGGATCTTGAATGATATTGTTTGGCGCAAGACAAACCCGATGCCGAATTTTAAGGGTCGTCGCTTTACGAATGCGCACGAAACAATGATCTGGGCGGCTAAAGGGGCTGGGTCAAAATATCGTTTCAATTATGACAGTATGAAAGCCATGAACGAAGATTTACAGATGCGATCGGATTGGGAATTTCCCTTGTGTACGGGTGGAGAACGCCTAAAAGACCAGGATGGAAAAAAGGTTCATCCTACACAAAAACCTGAATCGCTTTTGTCTCGGATTATTCTGGCGTGTACAGCGCCAGGGGATGTCGTGTTGGATCCATTCTTTGGGACGGGTACAACGGGGGCTGTTGCCAAAAAACTGGGCCGGCACTTTGTGGGTATTGAACAGGATAAAACGTATATCAAGGCGGCAAAGGCCCGTATCGATGATGTGTCTGTTTGCGATGATGATGATGTGATGGAACCAACGAGTGGTAAACGTAACGAAAAACGTATTCCGTTTGGTTGGCTTTTGGAACGTGGGCTCATCAAACCGGGGACGGTATTAACAGATGCCAGCCGCGAAATAACAGCCAAGGTGGGTGCAGATGGATCCATTATTACCCCTGGTATCCGTGGCTCTATTCATAAAGTGGGGGCGGCGATGCTGGGGGCGCCATCCTGTAACGGGTGGACATTCTGGCATTACAAAGAAAATGGCGGGTACAAGCCGATTGATCTTTTGCGTGAACGCGTGCGTTTGGAAATGCAGGACGCGGGGGCTTCTTCGCGCGAAACGGTTCACTAGAACGCTGTTGTGAAGATATCGTCTATTGCCCTGTTATGTCTTTTTGGGGCGATAGATTGGGTTGTTTTTCAAACAGTGGATATGTTCCTTCAAGATCGGCATATATAGAAAATCCGTCCAAGGATCCGATAAATATGGCGGCTGGGCCGGAAAAGAATCCGTTTAGCTTTCCATCTGTATCGACTTTTTCAAATCCGGTTACCGTATAATAAAAACGGACATAGGCAAATCGGTCCTGTTTCTCATTTTTGATCATTGTTCGTTTTAAACGGCCGTCGATAAAGTCAATTGCAGCGCGGGCCTTGTCCGGTGTCATTTTTATTTCGGTGAGGGCGAATGGCTCGCTCAGGCGGATAGCGGCCATCAATGGAATGGTGCGGGGCAGGTCAACGTATGCCTTTGCGCATGGGGGCTGCATATGTGAAAAGTCCGCAAAAAACATGGTTGTTACGTTTTTGTACTGTGTTTTATCGGTAATGATAAAATATTCTTTGTCCGGTATATATCGGCCAAGGGCAATGGGCTGGACGATTGTAAAGCGATTGGGGAAAGTCGGGGCATATTTTTGGACATAGGCCGTTGTGGTGCGCAGGATATCTGGCCATGCAAAATCATCCTTAAATTTATTTTTGAATACGTCGCAGGCGGTCGTTTGAACATATTCTGTTATTGTATCTTCGCGGTCGTATCGGGCAATGCCCCATCGCCAGTACATATTGAATAATCCCCCCAGATCAAGAAGTGGATATCGTTCCATGACACTGGCTTTTTGTTCTTCTTCGATCACAATTTCATGCATGCCTGCGGTGCTTGCGCCCTGGCCGTCTGCAAGAGGGGCTTGTGTTTGTGTGCTGGCCGGATCATCAACAACAATGGGAGCAGGTTGAGTAGATGGAGAGAGGGGTGTGTTTTGTGCCCACGATAAAGAAGCCGTGCACAAGGTTAGTAACCCGGCGGTAATTGTTATTTTAAAGGCTCTGTTATTCATTTAGGCACATCCTCTTTGATGTAGATCAGCGCTTTGTTAAAGACACGCGGCAGTCCCATTTTATCTAACTTTTCTTTTGAAATCCATTCACCTTCAATTTCAATATCTATTTTGCCCCGCTTTATGATGGTTCTGTTGTCTTTGATATACATGACCCGCAGCATGAGGTCGAAATGTGTAAATGAATGATGGACTGTTCCAATTTGTTTTGATGTATGTAGGGCGGCAGGAATCTCAATAGCATCTGGATTTATATCCCATGCCGATGTGGGGAATGCCATCATTCCAGCCAGCAGCCCTTTTTCTTTGCGCCGATGCAGAAGGATATGCCCTTTTGAATCCTCGATGACATAAATATATCCATATTTTTGTGGTTTTGCTTTTTTTGGTTCCGGGATCGGATAGTCTTGAGGCTTATGGTTTTGATAGGCGGTGCATACGGTACAAAGGGGGCAGAGCGCGCACTTTGGGCTGCGCGGTGTGCAAATGGTAGATCCCAGATCCATATACGCCTGGGCTAAATCGCCGGGGAAGACATCCTTTGCTTGCATCAGGGATTGATTGGCCCATTTTTTGATGATGGGTTTTGCGGTACGGATCGGATCCTTGATTGCGTAAAGGCGGGCGATTACCCGTTCTACGTTACCGTCCACGGGGATCACCCGGATTCCAAAAGCCATGGCACCGATTGCGGCGGCAGTATAGGGGCCAATACCAGGCAGTGCGATTAAGTCATCGATGGTATTTGGGAAAACGCCATTCCGGGTGGCGTGAATAATCTGGGCACATTTATGCAAATTACGTCCGCGCGCATAGTACCCAAGGCCGGCCCATTCATGTAAAACATCTTCTTGTTTTGCGGATGCCAGGTCTTTGATCGTAGGCCATCGCGCAGTAAACTTATGGTAATATGAAATAACGGTAGGGACAGTCGTTTGTTGCAGCATAATTTCCGAAAGCCATACGCGATATGGGTCCATTTTCTGCCCCGGCATGGCGCGCCATGGCAACCCCTGGCGGTGATTTTGGATATACCATGTGTTTAACTCTGTTCCAATAAAGGCTGATTTTTCAGGTTCTGATAAATTTTCTTGGCGCGTGCGGGCCGCTGGCGTATGGTGGGGGATAGGGATTGTCCCTTTAGAGGTTTTTTTTGTATGAGCCTGACGCATATTTCACGTTCCGTCCGCACCGTTACCAGCCATACGTTTGCGGGAAAATTTATTACACTGGGCCGGGTGATCCAGTATTGGGACAGTGTTGTCAGCAAAGA
>CAZQLB010000031.1:4600-13322 GCA_964593915.1 uncultured Pseudobdellovibrionaceae bacterium | reverse complement strand
CTAATGGGGATCCCGTTGACGTTAATGTCCGCAAAGATGATAAGTCAAATTGATCCTTTACTGAATAGCAATGCGTTTTTAATGCATCAATATATTTAGCTGCTGTTCCAAAAAGTGTGACGTGGTGACGTGATGTAAATTCCCACAGCACATCTGGCGATGGAAAAAAAGGAGATCCATCATATATAACGATTGTTGCATTTGATGCCAGAACAGTCATCAGCCAATTCCACATCATCCAGCCACACGTTGTAAAATAAAATACACGATCATCTGGTTTGATATCGCATTGCAGTTGATGTTCTTTCATATGTTTGATCAGTACACCACCCGTCCTGTGCACAATACACTTTGGAATACCTGTGGTGCCCGACGAAAACATGATGAACAAAGGGTGATCAAAAGAAATACGTTCAAAAGCAATATCATTCGGGGTATATCTATCACATATATAATCAAAATTATGCATATCAGATGACAGATCAAATCCAACAAATGGAACAATATAAACAGCCTTAAGAGATGGTATTTTACTGGTAACGTCTGCTATCTTTTGACGACAATCAATCGTTTTACCATTATAAAAATATCCATCCACTGCAATCAGAATAACTGGATCAATTTGTCCGAAACGATCTAAAAGACCTTGTTCCCCAAAGTCAGGAGAAGCAGACGACCAAATTGCCCCAATAGAGGCTGTTGCCAACATCGCCATGCATGCTTCGGGCATGTTCGGCAAGACCGCTGCAACACGATCCCCTTTTTGTACACCCGCTGCTTTTAATACCTGAACCATCTGAGAGACACGGTCATATAAATCTGCAAAACTAATCACCCGTTCTCTTTTTTGTTCATCCCGAAAAATAATAGCAGGCGCATGATCCCGGCGGCGCAAACAGTTTTCCGCATAGTTAAGTCTAGATTCTGGAAAATATCGTGCTTCTTTCATATGCGATCCTTCTAATAAGACCACATCGCCTTTCTCACCAATCACCTGTGCAAAGTCCCAGAAAGCAGACCAGAAAGCAGCTTGTTCATCCACGGACCATCGCCAAAATGTTGCATAATCATCATGAATGTGCCCAACACGCGTCATAAATGACTTCAGAAGAGCATTCTGCACACGTGCATCTGAAGGTGTCCAAAGAGGTGTTGTGGACATAAATAAAAGCTCCCGCGTCTAAAGAGAATTGAAAAATAACCAATCTATGTCCATCTTATAAGAATATCTTAATAAATTGTTTAATAGAGTCATATCATGATACCGCTTCGCTCTTCCTTTTTGTTACTTTCCCCCTTGTTTATACTCCTGACAGGCATCATCACGGCCTCTGCTCAGGAACAAGACGCCGTTTCTCCGCCTGAACATGCACATATGAATATGGTTTCTACCGTTCAAACCGTTGCCGCGAACGTCCCTATCCCCCTTATTTTCGAACAGCTGATTGAACCGGGGTGGCATACATACTGGAAGAATCCTGGTGATTCTGGGACCCCCTTATCCATTACATTTACCCTGCCCGACGGGGGACAGGCAAGCCCTCTGTCCTTTCCTGTTCCGGAGCGCATTACGGTTCCGCCGCTCGTAAATTTTGGATATAGCAATCGGGCATTATATACAGCTACAATTACCCCCCCGCCTTCACTGACATCCGAAACGTTTACCATTCAAGCAAAAATGGAATGGCTTGTATGCAACAACATATGCTTACCTGAAACACAAACCCAAACCCTTGTTTTGCCTGTAACAGGGGATCAACCAGCTCATAATCCAGCGGCGGCCGCCCTGGTCACTGACGTGACTTTAACACATCCCATGATGACATCTTGGCCGGTCTTTTTTAAGGAAATCGATCATGATCTGATTTTGTCGATCCAAAGCCACAAAACAATGCAAGATCTTTTAAAAGCTGGATCCAGCATCACCTTTTATCCAGAGGAATGGGGCCTTATTGATTATTCATCTGACCAAACCATTTCTTTTTCCTCTCAACCGAACGATCCTTTTATTTTTAAAATAAAACGTGGAGAAAGACCTTTGGATCAGATTTCTAAAACAAAGGGAATTTTTGTCATAACAGACGCCGAAGGCCGCGCACAGGGATATGAAATAAACGCCTTTCGTCAAGAAGGAGCCAGTTTCGAAAGATCAACACCTTCTTCACAAGGACCTGACACAGAAAATAATATCGTCATGGTCGCACCGGAAAGCAACAGCCCGGTAAAAGATTCGTTGGATCTGTATTCATTACCTTATATGATCGCTATCGCTTTCCTTGCTGGAATCATTTTGAACCTGATGCCATGCGTATTCCCGATTTTATTTCTGAAGGTTCTGGTTGTTGCGAAACTATCTGAACATGAACAAAAACAGGCACGGCAACATGGTCTTTTATATGGTATAGGGGTTGTTGTTAGCTTTTGGTTCATTGCCGGGTTACTCATCGTGCTGCAAGCTATGGGGCAATCTATTGGGTGGGGATTTCAACTTCAAAATCCTTTATTTGTTACATTCCTATTTTACCTTTTTTGTTTGATCGGTCTTTCTTTATTTGGTTTCTTTAACTTTGACCTTGCACGATTTATTCCATCGCGATGTCATTCTTTGGATCATGGTACGTTTGGATCTTTTTGGACGGGTGTTTTGTCAACGGTTGTTGCAACACCCTGTACAGCGCCATTCATGGCCACAGCGATGGGTTATGCCCTTACACAACCCTTTTTCATCGGTTTCTTTATTCTGACCGCTATGGGGGTTGGATTGTCTTCTCCTTTTATTGCTATTACATTTATTCCATCCATCCGCCATTTTTTACCCAAGCCTGGGGCGTGGATGATTACGCTTCGTCAGGTTCTGGCCTTTCCCATGTTTTTAACCGCAACCTGGTTATTATGGGTTTTAATCCAACAAACAGGAGCAGATGGAGGAGCGATTGCCCTTTTAGGAACACTGAGTCTTATTTTGATCATTTGGCTGATGCGCTTACATCCAAAACAAGCCCTTTTGAATATATTGCGTTTCGTATTAATAGGTATCCTTGCTTTATGCCTATGCGCAGGAAGCGGGATTCAGCTGTATTTGGAAGGGAGCGTTTCAGGCGCCCCTCTTGAACAAGTCAACACCCCTTTTCAAAAAGACACGCCGTTTGAACAAACTTATACACCTCAATATTTGGCAGATGCTCTTTCTGGCGTTCATCCTGTTTTTGTCAATATGACTGCTGCGTGGTGCATTACATGCAAGGTTAATGAAAAAATGGCTTTATCAACAACGCGGGTACAAAACCTGATGACCACACAGCACATCACCTATATCAAGGGGGATTGGACCCGGTATAATCGAAATATCACAGCTTATCTTGCAACTTTTAATCGGCAAGGTGTCCCGCTATATGTATTTTATGGCAAAAAAGATCCTCAAACAGGTCAGCGCCCAGCCCCCATTGTTCTCCCTCAAATCCTGACAACAGATTTGCTCCTGCGAACATTCCAAAAATAGCCTTATTTCTTGATTAGAGCAGCTGTAAGAAAACTATTCACAGCCTGTGGATAAGTTGTGTTAGCATGGGATCAGCGATTGATTCGTTTCCCTTTTTTACACAAGCAGGCGTCTTTTATGTCTTATAAAATGGCAACGCTCAGCACACGGGCGCCAGGGCCCATGGTGGATAAAACCCTGCCGCGTCTGATGGTCGGCAGTGACGGCACAATTGCCTATGCGTCCGAAGGCTTTGAGCAATTGATGCATTCGGGACCTTATGCTCTCGAACAGTCCTATATTTATGATATTATTACATTTATTCATCCGGAACAGTCCATGAATGATCACCCCGTCGGCGTTTTATTAGGGGCGCATGGGGCGGGTGCATGGGTCGCAGCCATTCGTGCCGGCGTTCATCCTGTTTACTTACGCGGACGTGGCGAACATATTTTTATGTTTCAATTTGACTGGATTCAGGGGGCTTTTGATCACCGGTATCTGATGATGACTTTATCAGATGAAGCGTACGAGGGGCCACAAGATCCCCTGCTTTATACGCGGCCCTCTTCCTTTTCACTAGAGGGTCAGATCGCCGCCAATCATGAAACCGAAGACTTCGCGGACCTGTCCTTGTGGGCCGCATTGCCCAAATTGTCATCCGCCAAGGTTTTACGTGCCGCTTTCCGCCAGGCCGAACCGCCAAATGTTCAAATTGTATACGCTGTTTCTCCGTTTGAAGACATGATCGGTGATTTGATGATCGAAATGAACGCGGATGGTATTGTCCTTCGGGCCAATGCGGTGTTTCAGCAAAAAACGAAACTTTCGTCCCTATCCCCGCAAGAGGTCTGTATCCTTGATCTAATCCCCGCCGCTTCCCGCGAACAGGTCAGTAATATGATCAAAGATATTATTTTGCTGGAACCGCGCGAACCGGCCATTGTCCATACCTCTTTCCAGTTTGAGGGATACCCCCCCCTCCCGGTTGAGATGCGCTTATCGGGTAAAAATAACAAAGTTTATATGGTTGCCCGGGATATCACCGATCTTCTGCGCAAAGACGCCGCGCTGGATCATCAAAAACAACGGCTTCAAGAAGCAGAATCGATCGCCCATATGGGATATTGGCGGTGGAAAGCGGGGGCGGATGCGCTGGAATGGTCGGATGAGCTGTTTCACATTTTTGGCCAGGATCCGCAAACGTTTATCCCCACGATTGAAAGTGTCAGCGCCCTTTTAAACCGGACAGACAAGGCCCGTATGATACAGATGTTCCAGCGTGCCATGATCGAACAAAACAGTTATGAAATGGATTTCCGGTTAAAGCAGCCAAACGGGGATATACGTTATATCCGATGCGAAGGGCGATGCGAACAAGATCATGAAGGGGACGTTGTTGCCCTTTACGGCATTATGCAGGATATGACCAATCAAACGCGCGTTGAACGGGAACTGCGTGATGCCAAAGAATCTGCTGAACGGGCATACGCCAGCAAATCAAAATTCCTTGCCAATATGTCCCATGAACTTCGGACACCACTGAATGCGATTATTGGGTTTTCAGAAATGATGCAGCGGCAGCTTTTGGGGCCACTTGGCAACCCACGTTATACCGATTATGTGGCCGGTATTCGCGAAAGCGGCGAACACCTGATGGATTTAATCAGCGATATTCTGGACATGTCAAAGATTGAGGCCGGTAAATATCAGCTGAGCCCCGAAGATTTAAACCTGTCCAAACTCGCGCGGCTTGCAATTCATATGGTGGAGGGGCGCGCACGGGCTGAAAACTTGTCTCTCGTCACCGATATTCCGGATACAGACATAAGGATTACAGCCGATCGCCGGTCGATTTTACAAATGATGCTGAACCTTTTATCGAACGCAATTAAATTTACCCCGGAAAAGGGCCGCGTATCCCTGGCCCTGCGGTGCGATACCGATACAGGACGCATCACGATCACCGTGTCGGATACAGGCATTGGTATTCCAGCCGATAAATTGGCTATCATCACACGCCCGTTTGAACAAGTTGCCAATGAATATACACGGTCCCACGCGGGATCGGGCCTGGGCCTTGCCATCACAAAAGAATTGTGCCTGATGCATGCGGGGCAAATGAATATCCAGTCCGCCGAAGGGGCTGGCACCACCGTGACCCTTACCCTGCCCACCGCAGGGTAAGAAAATGATCTTTGTTCAAAAACTTGACTCTTGGTCCTATATAGGATATATTTCCTATACTAGACTGCAGCCTGGTAAAAAGAAATGCTCATGACGGCGCGCCGTTTTTTATAGGACAACAATAAAAAGACACCAAAAAAGACAAAAAACCCACAAACACAATTATAGCGGAACATCCGCCCTCATCCCTACATTTTGTATTGGGGATGATCGCTACCAGCACCGGCGGCTGGTTCGGCGGTTTGCGCGTTTGATACTGTATCTGCCCACCGCAGGGTAAGAAAATTATATTATTTCGATAAACTTGGAACATCATCAACTTTAGAATGGTTTTCTATTTGAATACCATTATGTTGACCCCATTTAACAACAAACGCATAAAGCTTATCGAATAGTTCAGATCCTTGGTTATCTATATCAACTATTTTAGAAAAAGAATCGCCTTTATCAATATGTAAAAACATATTTAACTTTAATGAGTTATCTCCAGTATCAGAAATTAAAAAATAAAAAGTATGATTTTGTTGAATTTTTTCAGGTAAATCTTCCTTTGATATGCAGATAGAATAATGATTAGGTGTACCTTCAATACCACTTATGAAACAAACAGTATTCTTCACACCGTTATCTTTCAATATCTGTGATACCTCAGAGACAGGTTTATCAAGTTTTTCAACCGGAAATTGCTGATCGTCTCTTGCATGCGCCAGATGGGCACTAAAAAAATCTAAATTTATCATGTATTTCCTCCTTTACAAAAGTATTAAGCGTTCAGTCCATAGCCTGGCTTAGTGTTTTGCGCGTTTGATACTGTATCTGCCCAGGACACGATAAGCTCATTGATGTGATTTGTTATTTTCTCAATCCCCACATATGCACAATCGATTTCTAAATCCCCGATTTCAATTTCCCGCTGTGCGTGACTGGTCCTACCTTCATATCCGCTCCTATGGGCAGAGGCATGAATCATATACCGATCATTAGCAAGTGGTCCTCTGAGGTTAAAGTGAAAGATACCCGCGTCAGATATTTCTGCAAGACGGACTATTAACATAATATGTCTAGAATCATCTATTATCTGAAGATCTGCCTCTATACCCTCTTCTATAAGATCATCCCGTACCTGTTTCATCGCGCAGCTAAACAAATTTCCAACAGGATCATCGGTCTGCTGTGATGATGGAAATAAACTTCTGTATCCCATGATGTCTTTCTCCTTATTTTCTGAACCTCGTTTTATTACCATATTGCTAATCTTATGTCAATGCATAAAATCCCCCGAAAACCCTTGCCTTTTTGGGTTAAATCCGTATCGTGGCGGTGGAAATAAAGTGAAAATAATAAGACATGTGAAAGGAACATAAAATGTCACTCGCTGCTGTCAATTCATCTTTTACAGATTATAAGGTAAAGGATATGTCCCTGGCCGAATGGGGCCGCAAGGAAATGACCATTGCCGAAACCGAAATGCCCGGTCTGATGGCCTTGCGCGCAGAATATGCGGGCAAATTCCCGTTAAAAGGCGCGCGCATTGCTGGCTGTCTTCACATGACCATTCAAACGGCTGTATTGATTGAAACATTAACGTCTTTGGGCGCAACCGTACGATGGTCTTCTTGCAATATCTTTTCAACCCAGGACCAGGCAGCTGCCGCGATTGCCGCAGCCGGTATCCCCGTTTTTGCGTGGAAGGGTATGTCCGAACAAGAATTCTGGGATTGCATCGAAGCTACAATCACAGGGCCGGATGGCTGGACCCCCAACATGATCCTGGATGATGGCGGCGATTTAACAAAATTGATGCACGACAAATATCCTGACATGCTGAAAGACGTACGCGGTATTTCCGAAGAGACCACAACGGGTGTCTTGCGTCTTCACGACATGTACAAAAAAGGCGAACTGAAGGTTCCTTCATTCAACGTCAATGACAGCGTCACAAAATCAAAATTTGATAACCTGTATGGTTGCCGCGAATCATTGGTGGACGGGATCAAACGTGCAACCGATGTTATGGTTGCCGGAAAAATCGCCGTTGTCTGCGGATTTGGCGACGTGGGCAAGGGATCTGCCGAATCCCTGCGGTCACAAGGTGCCCGCGTTATGGTGACCGAAATTGATCCGATCTGCGCGCTGCAAGCCGCGATGCTGGGATACCAGGTTGTTACCATGGAAGAAGCGGCCTCTGCCGGTGATATTTTTGTAACCGCCACTGGGAACAAAGACGTTATTACCCTGGACCACATGCGTGCCATGAAAGACCGTGCAATCGTTTGTAACATCGGTCACTTTGATACAGAGATTCAGGTTGAACCTCTGCGTAATATGAAATGGCATAATGTGAAGCCGCAGGTCGATGAGGTTGAATTCCCAGATGGAAAGCGGATTATTCTGCTGGCCGAAGGGCGCCTTGTAAACCTGGGTTGCGGTACAGGTCACCCCAGCTTTGTGATGAGCACATCGTTCACAAACCAGGTTCTGGCACAAATTGAACTTTGGAACAATCATGGGGCGTACCCTGTTGGTGTTTACGTCTTGCCCAAACACCTGGATGAAAAAGTGGCGATGCTGCACCTGACGAAACTGGGCGCAAAACTGACAACCTTATCAAAAGATCAAGCAGATTATATCGGCGTTGACGTTCAAGGCCCGTATAAAAAAGACGCTTATCGTTATTAATATTTTATCTTTTTCAAAAAGCCCCGGGATTTTATCCTGGGGCTTTTTTTATACTTTAACGATTCGGCATTCCGCTGTACACTGTCGCTATGATGATGACGGCACCTTCTGGCTTTTCCTCTTCTTTTCCAATGATTGATATTGCTCTTCTGCCTGTCCCTGTGTGGATAGAAGATACGGGCGGTACAATCACATCTTGCAACCCTGCATATGCCGCTATTTTTGGTTTAATGGTCGATGATATATTAAAGATCCAGAAAAAGATTGCTGGCCCCGATATCACCCAGCAACATATCATCACAAATGGTAAACGCATTTTATGGCAGCTTATCCGTACCCCATTACCACAAGGGGGATTTTTATGTCACGCCATTGACA
>CAZQLB010000031.1:0-4590 GCA_964593915.1 uncultured Pseudobdellovibrionaceae bacterium | reverse complement strand
ACATTACACGGCAAGAGGAAATGGCGTCTGAACATAAACGCGGGCGCACCGCAACAAAGGAACTTTTAGAACAATTATCAACCGCTGTCGCCAGTTTTGAAGCAGACCAGAAATTGGCCTTTTACAATACCGCATTTGCCAGCCTTTGGGGCCTAGAAGATACCTTTTTGGATACGCATCCTAAATTGGGTGATCTTATGGAACGATTACGGGAGCTGCGCCGTCTTCCCGAACAAGTTGATTTCCGGCATTATAAACAAAGCTGGACCGATATGTTCACAAACCTGATCGATCCAGCCGAAGACATGATGTATCTGCCCAGCGGGGATGCCCTTCGGATGATGGCCATTCCCAACCCAGCCGGCGGTTTGATGTTTATGTTTGAGGATGTTACATCCCGCCTAGCCCTTGAAACATCCTATAATACGCTTGTCGCGGTTCAGCGTGAAACACTGGACAACATGAACGAAGGTATCGTGGTATTTGGAGGGGATGGCCGTTTGAAACTGTGGAATCCCGCATTTGCACGTGTGTGGGGGCTCCATCCAGAAGACTTGGGCGATTTACTGCATATCACCGAACTGGCAAAAAAATTAAAATCAAAATTTCCAGATGATGAATCCGATACGTTATGCGACCGTTTAATGGCCCAAGTTTTAAATGGTATCGAACAATCCGGTCGTTTTTCCCTGGCGGATGGGCGTGTTATTGATGATGCGTCTATCTTGTTGCCGGACGGCGGGGTTCTTGTGACCCATGTGGATGTCACCGACAGCGTCCAGGTTGAAAATGCCTTACGTGAACGCAACGAAGCCTTGGAAGCAGCTGAACAATTAAAATTGGATTTTCTTGCCAATGTATCATACCAGCTGCGAACACCCCTAAATGCCATTATGGGATTTATTCAAATTTTGGATGAGGAATATTTTGGCCCCTTAAACGACAAACAAAAAGAATATGTCCGCAGCACACGGGATGCCAGCGAACGGCTTTTGGCCCTTGTTGATGACATTTTGGATTTATCCACGATTGAAGCCGGATATTTAAAACTCGACTACGATGAAATTGATGTTAAATCGATGCTAGAGGGGTTACAGGATCTAACCCGCGAGTGGGCCCGAAAAGAAGGAATGGATGTGGACCTATCAATCCCCACACCACCCGGCACCATGATCGCAGACCCACGACGCGTGAAACAGATTTTGCTCAATCTTGTCCGCAATGCAATTACCTTCAGTCCTGTCGGCGGCCGTATTACCATCGGCGCGAAACGTCATCCGGATTGTATGACATTTTGGGTTCAGGATTACGGTATGGGAATCGATCCAGAGGATCAGGCACGGGTTTTGGACCCGTTTGTGCGGGGATCAAGAATGGAACGGGAAAATCGCCCGGGCCTTCACCATGGGGCCGGATTGGGATTAACTCTGGTGCGGAATATTACAAAACTGCATGATGGAACTCTGGCCCTGGACAGTCAGGCGGGAAAAGGTACAACGGTGACGATTACTCTGCCGCTTGCCCCCCTTTCTCGGATGGGCAATCCATAACATACGTATTAAATCCCGTTTCATCGATTTTCCGAGAGATGGTGATTTTCCGGTTCATATCCGTTTTACAGGAATAGATAGGCATGATTGTTTTTATGACAACCCTCAATTTATATCCTTTAAAAAAAGGTCCTGTACTGCAAACACGTTCTTCTTTTTGGACATCAAGGCGGAAATTTTGGCGATGCCAGCTCAATTTACCTGTCACATCATAAAAGGCATCCGTTTCCACATGGCCAACCACTTCCCTGTCTGTGCTGTTATAAATCACAAGGCAAAGGGGCTGGTCCGAAAAAATCTGGGCCTGCGCTGTTTTGGAAACAAGCCCCATCGCCAGCATAAAAAGACATAAAATTAAAAGGATACGATTCATCCCTTTATTATATGCCGGACCAATATAATTTGCCAAATCTTTATATAGGTTACCAAATGAAGTCATAGACATATGTCTCTTATTTTGTATATTGTCCTTTATATTAAAACAAAACCGTAACGGACGATGATGACTCAGCACTTTTTATCCTTAACCCTTGAAAATGAACGTGATATGGGGCATTTAGCAGCAGATTTATCGTCATTTTTGCGGCCCCATACATATATCCTTCTGTCTGGGGATTTGGGAATGGGTAAAACCGTTTTCGCCCGGGCATTTATTCGGGCGTTGATGGGAGATGCAGACATTCCCGTAACAAGCCCCACTTTCAACCTGGTCATTCCATATGATACCCCAAAGGGAACAATCCGTCATTTTGATTTGTATCGATTAAAACATCCGGATGAGGTTCAAGAACTGGGGCTTTATGAAACGGCGAATACACTCGCCACTCTGGTCGTATGGCCAGAGCGGAGGGAGGGACAAGAGGGTGCCCTGCGCCGCGCCATTCATATCACAATTGGTGCGCCGGATGGTCAAAGCTCAACCCGCACAGTACATATTCGGTTTAGCCATGATTTCTATTTCCCATCTGAAGCATTTGTCTTTGCAGCAGGCCATGGGCAGCGCATGCGTCCCTTAACCGATACCATTCCAAAGCCCTTGGTTCCGCTTTCTGGACGTCCTATTTTAGATTACATCATGGATATGCTGGTCAGGTCGGAAACTCAGCATGTTGTCATGAACAAACACTATTTATCAAAGGCCATTGAAGAATATACGGTCAATCGCGCAAAAAAAGATATTCCACCCCACATTACGTTATCACATGAAGATATTTTACTGGAAACAGGCGGCGGAATGCTGCATGCCCTTCATCAGATAAAAACTGATATCTTTACAGCCATCAATGGAGATTCTCTTCCGACCGATCATCCTGCTTGTCTGCCTTTTTTTACACGCCTTGCACTGGCCTTTGATCCCGAAAAAATGGATATTTTACTTCTTCTATCACCTGTATCACGTATGGGAATCACCAAAACAGTTGGTGATTATACGATGAATGGCCATGGGCAACTTACACGATCATTAGATTTAACCGGAACCCATATGTTTGCAGGCGCACGGATCCTCCATAAACGTGTATTTGATGGGGTTAAACCGGGGATTTTTTCGTTCCGGGATCAAATGGATGCAGCGCAGGGACGCGGGCGACTTTACGGGCTTGTCCACCTTGGGGATTGGCATCATTTAAGCACCCCGGAAGATGTGTGCAATGTTGCGCAATATATGACCGAAAACATGACGCTAGAACAGGATAAAGTGATCACTTCCCCATGACTCTTTCGTATATTCCCATTACGAAACCATTTTTAAAGACCCTGGCCCAGGGGCTTCTTCATCAAACGAATCACGATCCATCTGCGTTAATGGATATCACCATTTTACTTCCAACCCGCAGAGCATGCCGAAATTTACGTGATATTTTCCTGGATTTAATGAATGGAAAACCAATTCTTTTACCCCGAATGCAGGCTGTTGCCGATGTTGATGCCGATGAAATTCTTTTACTGCTTCAGGATGACCACCATATTTCTTCCGTCCCCCCCGCTATATCCAACCTTGAACGGCTGTCCGTATTAACCCATCTTGTATCAAAGTTTCAACCCACATTACATTTTGATCAATGTACTTCTTTATCCCAGTCTTTAATCCAGTTTTTAGATACACTTCAACGTGAGAACTTATCGCTGGATGGACTTGATCATATTGTAAGTGCAGAATTTTCAGATCATTGGAAAATGATTTTATGTTTTCTGAATATCTTGCGTACAACTTATCCAGAATATCTTGGGATAGCCGGAAAGATTGACCCGATAGAAAGGCAAACTATTCTACTTGATTCTTTATATCAATATTGGATGCAACATCCACCGCAACATCAGATTATTGCAGCCGGTATCACCGGAAGTATTAAAGCAACACGTCCCCTTTTAAAATGTATCCATCATCTGCCACAAGGAAACGTGATTATCCCCGGATTTATTCCAGACTTTAATCCAGATATATTGCGAGATTCAGATATACAACATCCCTATCACGAGCTTCTTTCCGTCATAACAGACATTGGTGCCAAATGGGAAGATATCCATCCCTGGAATACCAACCCAGATCATGACGATTCATCCACATTACAAAATACATATAAAAGATCCAAATTCTTTATTCATTCTATGACCCCTTCTCACATGACAGAACAGTGGTCATATAAAGATAATATTGATATACACGATGACCTATTCGATCATTTCGATGTATGTGAAGCAGATAATATTTTAGAGGAAGGTCAGATTGTAGCGGCTCTTATCCGTCAAACACTTGAAGACCCAAAAAAGACTGTCGCTGTTATTGCACCCAATCGTTCAATTTCAAAATCTATTCTATCCGCCTGTTTAGAATATGGTATTACATTGAATGATAGCGCGGGATCCCCTGTTACCGAATGTAAAAATACCCATTTTATCCTCTTGATTCTCGATCTTGTCTTGACCGATTATCACCCGGTATCGTTTATTGAGTTTTTACGACATCCTTTTTTTAACAAAAAAATTTCGGATGAAGATTTATCATTTCTTGATCAAAAAGTATTCAGGGGATACCGGATTG
>CAZQLB010000030.1:0-13433 GCA_964593915.1 uncultured Pseudobdellovibrionaceae bacterium | reverse complement strand
ATGCAACACGCCGCATTGATGGTCTTGATACAAAGTGATCGAGACATGTTTAAAAACATGAATAGTTAAACGATTCTGTTTTTATTTTAATTTCAATAAGTTTATTTAATAGATAATCTATATTTATCATATAGATAGACGTATGTATAATACTTTGACTGTCTAAATATAAAATCAATTATAGATCATTACTAAAAGAGTATAAGTATTATTAAAGTAATAAAGACACATGAAAATAAATATATTTTATTTATTTGAGTCTATATAAAAAACAATCAAAATAATATCCATGTAATGATTTTTAATCAATCCTTCATCTTTATTTGATACAACTTAATCATACAAAAAAGAAAGGAGAATGGACATGATCACCAAAACCAACATGAATAACCGTCCATTACATCTTGTATTTAACAGCATGGGCCAGAGCTTTCGCACATTCATTATGCAAATGCTACCCCGTTACCTGGATCGTAAGGATGCATGGTCGGCCGCAACCCTCGGGACACACCTTAATCAGTTGAGTGACCGGGAACGCCGTGCGATGAACCGCTTGATCCGTGTTTGGATGCACTGGTACGGCCTTGATATGACCTGCGAACCAAAATGCTAAGGATACAAAAGATCATGAGACATAGACATCGTCCAAAGCAGGATATAAAACACACTTAAAACGCCGGTTACAAACCGGCGTTTTTATTTCCCTTGTATATTTAACTTGTATATTTAAAACGCCCGCCTCCTTTTCCCCCTGCAAAAAAAGAGATAGAGTAAAGCCAGATCGTATACATTCAATCAAGGAAAAGACAGCCGATGACAACAGTTGTGACATTCAATGTAAACTCCCTAAAAATGCGATTACCCGTTGTTCTGGATATATTAAATACCCAAAAACCAGATGTTTTAATGATTCAGGAAGTCAAAGGTCTGGACATTCCGGAAATGGAATTAAAAAGCACGGGATACCATATCGCCGCCAAAACACAAAAGGCGTATAACGGCGTTTTAACCGCAACGCACCAACCCCATCATTCCGTCATAGATGCGCTTCCAGGCATGGAAGAGGATGAACAAGCCCGGTTTCTATCCGTAACAATCGACAATACAATATATATCAACATATACGCGCCAAATGGAAACCCGGTTGGGACCGAAAAATACACATATAAACGCAAGTGGCTCGACGCGCTTTATACACATCTATCAGATCTACGGGCAAAACGGACGAACGTTGTGATCGCGGGTGACTTTAATATTATCCCCTGCGCCCGCGATGCCGCACATCCTGAAAAATGGGAAAATGATGCTTTGTTCCAACCTGAAATCAGGGATCTATACCGCGCCATTCTGGCGCTTGGGTATACCGACACACTGCGCGCCCATATGGGGGAAGACACAAAAGATATATATACTTTTTGGGATTATCAGGCAGGAGCATGGGCGCGAAATGACGGCATCCGCATTGATCATATTTTGGCAAGTCCTGTCCCGGCCCAGAAATTAACCGAAGCAGGCGTAAATAAAGGCCCGCGTGGACAGCAAAGCCCATCAGACCATACACCCACTTATGCCATTTTTGATAATAACACCACCTCGTCCATCTGACCTTTAAGAAATCCCCTACTTATCACTCTTCATAATTTCATGTACAATCAGCAGATAAAGGTCCGTTATCATACACGTGCCCCTTGTCTTTTGACCCCATTACAGGTTCATGCTATGAATTTTTCCATAACCCGTTTTATATCCATCCAAATGGTTATCGCCGCCCTGACAACCACTGCCTGCTCTGCCCTGTCACCCAACTGGCGCGAGGGAAATGCGGATCATTTGGCGTATCCCGTTTCCATGTATCCCCGCACCGAAACAGCAGAGGGTGTCGAATTCCGCGTCTATGAACGCATCAAGGCCGGACAAGATGCCGTGATCTATATTGAGGGCGCAGAAGACGCCATGAACAACCATGGTATTCGGTATTCCTTTAACCCAACACCAGATGATGTTGTTGCCTTAAAACTGGCCAGTTTCGATACCTATCCAAACATGATTTACATGGCAAGACCATGCCAATTTCGAACAAAGGTTGCCGGATATGATGAATGCCCCATTGAAAAATATCTCGGGAACGAGATGTTTTCCCCCGCAGTTATTTCGGCTTATCAAACAGCCATTGACCAGCTAAAAATCCGTCATCACCTGTCAAACATTCATCTGGTTGGATATGGTAGTGGGGGCGGTATTGCCACAATTCTGGCAAGCAGCCGAAAAGATATTTTAAGCCTGAGAACCATTGCAGGCCTTTTGGATACACAAACGTTTACCCGTATCCACAACATGCCGCCCATGACAGGATCGATTAACCCTGTTGATATGGCCCCGCATCTATTAAACATCCCCCAGCACCATTATTTAGCCCAAAATGATGCCTTGATTCCATCCGTTGTATACCAGTCCTATCAACAAGCTTTCTTTGACCATAGCTGCCTTTCCTCCACCTATGTTCGTACACGCGATGGAGGCAAAGACTGGGCCACCTATTGGACCGATTGGTCTCGGGATATTCCGGTTTGTGCCGCGCGCGCCCCTGCCGCAGAGGCACGCGCCGCACGGATGGAAGACGTCGCCAAAGACATCGGACCTAAAAAATAATTAAGCCAAAAACACGACCAACTCTCTTGTATTTTCTCAAGAATCGTTTACCGTAATATCCGATCTATAAAAGGATGTTTTATGTATACGATTGTTCTGATTGCCCCACGGGACACACCCAAAAAAGATGAATACGCCCAAAAAATGGGCAAAGCTGTAAACTGCAGCAGCTTGAGTGTTATTTTACCTATTGATCGTCATGATATAGAACGCGGTTTTTCTCCACACGCGCATTTGCAAATTGTATCACGCCATGCCATTGCCTTTTACGTTCCTTATGATGATATATTTTATCAAAATGACCGTGATTACATCGATCAAATCAAAATGACCCACAAGGCCAATCCATCATTACCCATCATCATTTCCCCTTCTTTTTTGGAAAAGGTAAAAGAAGCTGTGTCGGGACAAGGGGTCCCCTTATACGGCTCTGACAATGACCGTTTGTCATTGTTCGAAAGCCTAAAAACGCTTTTCAGCACAAGAAGAATATCTTTTATGCCTGAACCATCATAAAACAGCCCGTTTTTATGGATTTATATTGGCAAACCTAAAAAACCAATATAGTATACGCCCATAGCTGGATAACTTTATTCAAAACAAGGCATAAAACACGCAAGCGCTGTAAAAGGCAACGTGCGGTCCGCTTATTTTTGTTTAAAACAAAATCAAAGCTATACATCACTCATAGAACCAAGGAGGAAACCGATCATGAGTATTTATCGCACCCATACCTGTAACGACCTGCGCGCCGCCCATGTGGGCCAGGACGTCACCTTATCAGGATGGATTCAGCGGAAACGAGATCATGGCGGTGTTCTGTTCTTTGATATTCGAGATACCTATGGCGTCACCCAGTGTGTCGTGGCGCAAGGATCCCCTATTCTGGAACAATTATCCTCTATCCGGGTTGAAAGCGTGATCACGGTAAAAGGAAAAGTTCTGGCCCGTCCCGGCGAAACCCAAAATAAATCCCTGCCAACCGGGGACATTGAAGTGACCGTGGAAACATTAACGCTTCAATCAACAGCCGATGTTTTACCCTTTCAGGTGGCCGAAGATGATGGCGCGGGCGAAGACTTGCGTCTTAAATATCGTTTTCTGGATTTACGTCGCCAAAAAATGCAAAACAACATTCGCCTTCGGAACAATGTTGTGGCATCCATGCGGCGCCTGATGTGGGATCAGGGATTCCAGGAATTTCAAACACCCATTTTGACCGCCAGTTCACCAGAAGGCGCACGTGACTTTTTAATCCCATCGCGTTTGCACCCTGGCAAAGTTTATGCCCTTCCCCAGGCCCCACAGCAATTTAAACAATTGCTCATGGTATCGGGATTTGATCGGTATTTCCAAATCGCGCCTTGCTTCCGGGATGAAGATGGCCGTGCTGATCGCCTGGGCGAATTCTATCAGCTTGATGTGGAAATGAGCTTTGTGACGCAAGACGATGTTTTTGCGGCAATGGAGCCTGTTATCGGGGGAATATTCACCGAATTCAATAGCTATCTGGGCACACCGCGCGCGGTGACACCATGGCCATGGGTTCAAATTCCTTACCGCGAAGCAATGCTGAAATACGGATCGGATAAACCCGATTTGCGTAACCCGCTTGTTATCTGTGATGTCACATCCGTCTTTGCCCGCAGCGATGTTGAATTCAAGGCGTTTAAAGGTATCATCGAAAAAGGCGGCGTTGTTCGTGCTATTCGTGTTCCAGGTGTATCGACACAGCCGCGCAGTTTCTTTGATAAACTGAACGACTGGGCCAAGGAAGAAGGTGCGGTGGGCCTTGGGTACATTCTTTTAGAAGATGAACCAAAAGGACCCATCGCAAAATTCGTCCCTGCTGCTGCTTTCGATGAAATGAAGAAAATTGCAGGCCTGCAATCCGGTGATGCTATTTTCTTTGTCTGCGATATGGAAGAGCCGGCCGCAAAAATGGCGGGCAAGGCCCGGACAAAAATTGCACGGGAACTGGATCTAATCGAAAAGAATATCTTTAAACTGTGCTGGATCGTCGATTTCCCCATGTATGAAATCAACGAAGAAAGCAAAAAGATTGACTTTACACACAATCCATTTTCCATGCCGCGCGGTGGGTTAGAAGCCCTTGAAACACAAGACCCACTCGACATTGTTGCAAACCAATACGACTGTGTCTGCAATGGTTTTGAATTGAGTTCAGGATCTATCCGGAACCATCGCCCTGACATCATGGAAAAGGCATTTGCGATTGCCGGTTACACCCGTGAAGAGCTTCATAAACGTTTTGGCGGAATGCTCAGCGCCTTTACCTATGGGGCACCCCCACACGGCGGCGTCGGCTTTGGCGTGGACCGTATTGTGATGCTGATTGCGGATGAACCAAACTTGCGTGAAGTCAACGCCTTTGTTATGAACGGCGCGATGGAGGATCCGTTAATGGGGGCCCCCACTGAAATCACACCGCAACAATGCAAGGAACTGCATATTCGTCCCGAATTGCCAAAACCAAAGGTTGTTGCAACCGGATCATAAACCCAGACAATACCAAAAACAAAACACCCCCCTGTATACAACAGGGGGGTTACCTTTTCTGAAAAACAGTATTCAATAATACGCGGCATACTGCTCCTGGCTTGCGGGCGCCACAAACCTATGCTACAGGTCATAATATGACAGTTCTGACGACCACATCCGATCTAAACGCCTTTTGCGCCGCGGCACAAAATACGCCTGTTCTTTATCTGGATACCGAATTCCTGCGGGAAACAACATACTACGCGAAATTATGCCTGATCCAGGCCAAGATCCCCGGCATGGACCCGGTTGCCATTGATGTCTTGGCTGAGGGGATAGACCTGGCCCCCTTTTGGACTCTGATGGACAAACAACATATTCTAAAGGTCTTCCATGCCGGCCGCCAGGATTTGGAAATTATCTATCAAGCCACCGGAAAACTGCCCTCCCCCCTCTTTGATACGCAAATTGCAGCCAGCGTCCTGGGATACGGGGATCAGGTTGGATTTGAGGGGTTGGTTCGCCGCATTGTGGAACATCAACTGGATAAAGGCAGCCAGTTTACAGATTGGTCGCGCCGCCCTTTAACAGATCGGCAGATACGCTATGCTCTTGATGATGTACGATACCTGGAACCTGTCTATCAAGCCCTTATAAACGAACTGGAAACAAAGGACCGGACCACATGGATTCAGCAGGATATGAAGGCCCTTGGGGATCCACGCCTTTATGACATCGATCCCAATGAAGTATGGCGCCGCATTAAAATAAGATCCGATAAACCACGTGACCTTGCCATGCTTCAGGCCCTGGGCGCTTGGCGCGAACAAGAGGCGCGGACAAAAGATGTCCCCCGAAACCGAATCATGAAGGATGAAACGCTTGTTGAAATTGCCCTTCATGCCCCCCGCAATGATCAAGATCTGGCCGCCATCCGCGGTCTTGAAAAGGGGATTTTAACCGGAAAACGCGGCGAACGGCTACGCGCGGCAATTCAAACAGGGCTGGATATTCCCGATACGGATTGCCCCCATATCACCCGTAAAAAACCATTAAACGACGATCAGGAATTACTTTTGGATCTTCTGAAAGTGTTGGTCCGCATGCGTGCACGCGATATCGGCGTTTCATCAAAAATGCTGGCCAGCACCGATGATCTGGAACAACTGGTCAGAAACGGTTTTGAATACAGCCCGCTCTCAACCGGATGGCGTTTTGAGGCGCTGGGCCAGGAATTGATGAATGGAAAACGATTTGCCTTTGACCTGGATATCCAGGGCCGAACGGTTCGTATTGTATAAAAAAGATATATGATTTAGGACCTAGGTTTGAAGGATATCACGCACCAGCGGAACACTGATACTCCGCTTTTCGGACAAGGCTTTTTCATCTGCACGACTAACCAATGCTTCTGCGGCACTAAATGATCGTTCCATCCGCGGAACCAGATACCGAACAACATCATCCGGTACATTCAATTGACGATCCCGAAACAATTTGACCAGAATTGCAGCAAGCAAATCATCGTCCGGTTCATCAATCCCGATCGTCAAAGAGGCGCGCAAACGGGATGCAAGATCCGGCACGGTAAAAGACAGCGCAAATGGCGCCGCCCGCATCGTCAGCATCATGTTTTGCCCCGCCGATCGCATCGCGTTATAGAGATGAAAAAGGATTTCTTCGGCCGCACGGTCCCCAATCAGCAAATCTGCCTGGTCAATCACGAGCGACCTATCTTGAAAATCTTGAATCAATTTCTCGGAAAATTCAGAAACAGGAATAATATCAGCGCCGGATGTATGGGACCAAATACGCGCCAGATGTGTTTTCCCGGATGAGGCCGGACCAATTAAAACCAACGCTGTTGCTGGCCACGAAGGCCACCGATCAACCCAATTCACCGCAATTTGGTTACACGGCGCGACCAAAAAGTCATCCCGTGTTAAAGAGGGTTGATATCCAAGATCAAGAGGAAGCTGTGGTGATGAAAGGGTCATGATGATGAATTCAGTTTCCCTGTGTAATATGCACTGTGTTTATACCATAAAATACCATATTTAATCAAAACGGCACAGGATGCGGCCATCGGAACCGCCAATAACATCCCCAAAATCCCCATAAGATGACCGCCAGCCATCAAGGCAAAAATAATCCATAACGGATGTAAGCCAACCCGATCCCCGACAATCCGAGGGGTAATGAAATTACCTTCTGCGAATTGGCCAAGCGCAACAACAGATACAGCAAGAAAAAGAGGCATTGTCCCCATATCACCCATTTGGAACAAAGCAACCAAAATACTCGCCCCCAAAACAAAAATGGATCCTACAAAAGGAATAAGGGATAAAAGCCCCCCTAAAACACCAATCAGAAAACCATATTGAATCCCAACAAGCCAAAGGCCAATCCCATAATAGGCGGCAAGAATAAAACATATAATCAATTGCCCACGAATAAATCCAGACACACGTGTGTTGATTTCACGCAAAATGGATCGCACCAAAGGCGCCGCTGGCCGCGGCCATAATCCATCCACCGCATGCGTCATGGATGGCCATTCCTTCATCATGAAATACGCAACCACAGGCATCAGCGTCACAAATAGAATAAAACTTAAAGCGTATTGCCCACCAGCCACCAAACGCTCCGCAACACCTGCCCCCATATTCAAGGCCTGAGCGATATGCGATTCAAATAAACGGGTCCAATCTTGATCTGTTGCATCCATAATATAGGGTGCCAAAGATGGGAATTTTTCAGCCACATGTGCTCCAGCAGAATCCAGAATAAGAGGAAGGCTTTGAGCCAAAGACGCTGCTTCCTGAACCAATAATGGAATAACACCCGCCGCAATCGATATTAACATGACCAGGACAATCCCAACGATTGTCATAGCCGCAAGAGATCTTTTAAAACGCAAAGAAACAAGTCCCTCAACCGCCGGGTTGAATAAATAGGCAACAACAAGCCCCGCCGCAAAAGGCAAGATCACTCCTTGAAGGACGTAAAGAGCAGCCAAAAAAGCCCCCACAACAACAAACCAAAAAAACAGCGATGAAACACGTAAGGTCATGGCGACACCACCCATCCATCTCCCTTGGAATCGGAATCAAAAGATCTCAAGAACAGTTCATACCGCACAGGCCCCATATCATCATCCCCGGCGGCGGGTTCGACATCCGCAACAGATGAATACAAAGGGGGATAAGAACGTGTATTCGCCGCCGCAGATGATGTTGGTTTTGCCTTGATTTGTATGCCGCGGGATTGAAGTTGTTGCAACAAATCCATCTCGCTCCCACTATAGATAATTTGAACACGTGCCTCTTGTGTTTTCAGCCGTCCAACCTTTAAACGAGAAATCGTTGGTGTGGCCTGAAGCCGTGCCTTGATCCGTTGCCATTCTTGCAGATTTTTATAAACAATCTGCACGGTTACTTGGCCTTTTGTCTTCTGGATTTCTGCCTTAGCTGTGTCTGTTTCACGCACCTGCGATTTTGGTAGAGGCGCGCGCGCAACCCATTTTTCAGCTTGATCCCGAATAGCCGCAGCAGCTTGCGTATACAAAACCTGATGATTTGTCCCCTCTGGCCCGCCGCCTTGCACAACATAGGACGTCAAGTATTCTGGTTTATCGCCCACCAATTTGGGGGCCAGATAGACCATAACCGTCATCCCTTTTTGGGGAGAATCCTCCGCACCTGGAATCGCAATCGCCAAAATCGCCTGAGACGCCGTATATTTATTCATAATGGGCGTTAAATCAGCCGCCGTAAAAAGAAGCGCCTGCTTTTCATCCAGCAGCTGCACATCTTCCAGTTCGCCAAGCGGTAACTTAATACGTCTATCCCCCATATCTGTTTGCGCCAACGCGTCCCGAAGCGGATTCTCGGCCGCCCACAAAACAGTCTTATTCCCCTTTTGATAAAAAGGTAAGACCAGAATTCCAGATGAAGCAACATCCGGTACAGATCCAATCATATTTCCAGCCCCATCTGGATTATTTCCCTTGAGCGGAGAAGCAGAAGGGGAAGATGTCGCCGTTAAAGTACCAGGTGCCCCCGCTTGGGCAGCAGGCGTAACATCCAAAAGACGGCGCACAGGACCCGGGCGGAACCGAATATCATACGTTGCCCGATAACGCGTTGCAGCGATCTGTTCCTGACTGGTTGTAAAATCCTGCAAAACACGGGCAAGTTCCGGCACACTGGGCGTTGCCTTGGCCTGGCAGGTCTGCGTATCGCCAGTTAGCTGTATACATAACTTTTGAAACCCCTCGGCCAGCGCCTGCTCAAATGCCTTTTCGCGCGCCTTCACCGCATTTTCAGCCCGAACATCGACATTAATCTCTGCAACACGGTACGGCTCAGATGGTTTTACCCCCCCTCCAGAAGAAGCCCCAGCGGCCCCATCAGCCAAAGGCGAGGTGGCAAGATCTGTATGATCAGGAAAAGAGGACTGACCATCCTGCGTAACACGAGAAGAAGAGGCAAAATCCGCCGCAAATCCCGCATAAATCGGCACCATACACGCCGACAATAAAAGACATAATACAAAATATCGATTCATGACCCCATCACCCTTTAGACGCTGTGAGAGCACTATAAAACGAAGTCAGAAAGGGGGCAATCACAAACACAAAAAAACAATATTATAGAAATAAAAATTTATTCACTTTTATTTGCAATACTAAAAGGCAAAGGTCACTGGAATATATTTTCATAAATCATGATGCGACATCTATTTTATTTTCTCGTCCTCTTGGTCTGTTTTGTAACGGGCCCCTTTTCATCATATGCGGCAAACGCACAAATTCAGACAAACTACACAATACCAGCCAAGCAAATCATTCAGCGCCTGATCAATAATGACAATATCCTTATGTTAACCCAGGCACGATCCTATAACCTTGTTCCGTTCTCTAAAACATTCACAGATGACGGGTCGAAGACACTCGATACAATGGTTGCCCGTTATTTTAACGACCACACCCCATCTGTTATATCTGATCACTTTTTAACAACAAGCACCAATAACAACACGTTATGGGTTGTTATCCCCTTTTTAAACAAAACGAACATGTCATCATGGTTTCTAGATTTTGGAAGCTATGAAAACAGCCGATTATCCCATTTTTCCTCAATTGAGGTATACGAGATGATTGGCGGATATCAATCATTATATCAAGAAGACACGGATTTAAAAAAAGAAGATAAAAATACTAATCCAAAAAGATATATCCGCATTGATATCCCATCCAATATCGAAAACGGTCAGGGTATGATCTTTTTAAAAATAAAGACCAAGGAAGGAAGTGGTATTATCACACCACTGCGCATCATTCCCATGCAAATGATAGGAAATGAGAACAACGATATTCCCATTTTTATTCCTATCTTTATTTTGATTACAACGTTTATTGGGCTTTTGATCTGCTTATCCTACTTATCTCAAAAATATATCATATTGGCACTGGGCGCTTTTTTTATCTCACTCTTAAAACCCTATCTCTTGAATGACCCCTTATTTGATGAACCCTATAGCCACATTATAGGGACACGAGAAACATTCATAACCATCCAAAACTTTCTGTTTGTACTATCTATGTGGGTTTTTTCAACGCTTTACGGTATGCGATCAGAAAGAGTCCCTTTATTAATTGTTATATCGGCTATTCATTTAGTTAATATAACAATTGTTCTTATATCTCCCGATATAACAAAGGATGGATCTATCATCCACATGGGTCTTATTTCCATGAGTCTTATCAGCGCAAGCCTCATCATTGGTCTCCATTTAAAATCATCTGATGCGCCAAAAATGGGACTTATTCTTCTTCCTATTTTATACTATACCGGAATATTCATTCAGGAATTTACATTTTCTGGAACGATCTCTCCCACTATTATCACGCCTCATTTAACGCTTATTTCTTCGATCTTATTTATTCCAATCATGCTTCTTCTGCTAAAAGAAGCGAATCTCTTTTTTGAAGCAGAGGAAAATGCAAAACGCAGGAAACTAAGTTCCGCCGCCGAACAAAGTATTGCAAGACTAAAATCAGCAAAAGAAAATCATGATTATAACAACCTATTAAAAGTTATTGAACATGAACGCCGGCAATTGATTGAGGCGCGCACGAGAGAAAGCATCAGAACAGAAGAAATGAGAAAGGCGAAAGAAGGCGCCGATGAAGCGAACCGGGCAAAATCAGCCTTCTTGGCTGTGATCTCGCATGAGATTAGAACACCTATGACCGGGATCATGGGTATGGTTAAAATGATGCTAGAAACCACATTAACAAAAACACAGCATGATTATATACAGACAATCAAGGAATCCGGAAATGCCATGATGGCACTTTTGAACGATATTCTTGATTTTGAAAAAATAGAAAGTGGAAAACTGAATCTAGAATACATTGATTTTGATCTTCATCGTTTAATTATGGGGATTGCAACGCTCATGAATGGGCATGCCAACAATAAAGGAATCTACTTGAATGTTGAACTGGACCCTAGCACTCCTCAATACGTCATCGGCGACATGGCACGCCTGCGTCAAGTCATTCTTAATCTTGTTGGAAATGCGATTAAATTCACCCATAAAGGCGGGGTTACAATCCGTATAAATGCCATTAGTAATCAGGGAAAAGATGGAGATCCGATTACGTATCAGATTTATTTTGCAATACAAGATACGGGTATTGGAATATCTCAAGAAGGTTTAAAAAATATATTCACACCCTTTGCGCAAGCCGATAAATCTATTTCACGCAAGTTCGGCGGAAGCGGTCTTGGACTTGCTATTTCAAAACGCCTTATTGAAACAATGGGCAGTCAAATCAATATAAAAAGCAAAGAAGGCGAAGGGACATTGTTCTTCTTTACACTCACCTTGTTACAAGGTGACAGCAAAATGGTAGAAGATACAGCAACATCTACCGGATCCATATTCGCATCCTATACACAAGAAGGCATACATCAAAACGTCTTACGCATATTAACGGTTGAAGACAACGCAATTACTCAACAAGTTATATCATCATTACTTGAAAAAGACGGGCATACTGTATTAAACGCAAGCTCAGGCGAAGAAGCATTATCCTATATCGATATGGGTGAAAAATTTGATATTATTTTTACAGATATTTCAATGACAGGCATGTCAGGAATTGATTTCGCACGTAAAATACGTGAAATGACACATGCGGATATTTCATCTATTCCCATTTATGCACTGACAGGACATACAGATGACGATGCCAAAAAAGAAATAAAAGACTCTGGTATGAATGGTGCTATTGAAAAACCCATTGACCCAGATATGCTGCGCAGAGCCATACAAAAACACGCATCCAGTAGACCTGCTGATCATCAAGAAACTTCACCCCCGTCTTCTACATATTCTGTTCCAGAAGAATTGGAAATGGTTGCAGCCTTACGGGATTCATTAGGGGATGCACAGCTATCTGAATTATTAAAAGGTCTTTATATAAAAACAGAAGAAATTATCAATGCATTGAAACAACAATCTCCAATTGATCTTAATGAAACGCGGGACCGTGCGCACGAACTAAAAGGAATGAGCGCGAATTTCGGCTTGAACACACTTGCCACCCTTGCAAAAGATATCGAAATTTTTGCAAAAGAAGGAAAAGTCGAAGAGGTCGAAGCCCTTATCAGTCATTTGGAAAGTACATATCAAGCAGGTAGAAATATCATTACCCAATATCTGGGCATTTCATAAAAGGTGCACAAAATGAACACTTTTATCCACGATATTCATTTTATACCGGAACCAGATCTGAAAAACGATGAAAAGTCTTTTATTACATTCACCATTGATATTCAAAAAGTTATAAAAAGCTTTCGCCATTCCGTCTTTTCCTATGAATGGATGCATACAGCAACAGGAAGCCTAAAATCGTTGGATGAACTTGGCTCCAAACAAAAAAATGAGCGTATAGAAATAGAAAATATGATCAAAAACGGACATCCAATCCCCCAACCTATATTAGGAATAGGGTTAATGGATCATATAGAAATTGGAACAGGAAAAGCCATTATCATGACACTTGCTGCACACGGGTTTAACGAAATGCCCGTCCATATCCCCATATCGATGTTTGGATCTATGCATGAGTTTTCAGCGGTTCAATCCAAACATCGTAAGGAAAAAGGAAACGTATTTTTTTATATTCTCATTGCCGTCGTCCTTCTAGGTGCCTTAAGCTAAGCCATATATTCATCATCCCGTCATACCAGAAACGGGACAATGAC
>CAZQLB010000029.1:6779-13469 GCA_964593915.1 uncultured Pseudobdellovibrionaceae bacterium | reverse complement strand
CGGCAACACGTCTCTTTTCATTTATTCACAAGCGAAAATATGCACGTAAACAAATCCAAAAACCTATTTCAGATCAATATTATTTACTATTAGATCAGTATCAGCATGCAAAAGATTCTTCTCATCTCTAACACGGCGTGGTCGTTTACTGTTTACAGACCACATGTTATTGAACATCTTATTAAACGTGGATTTAATGTTATCTGTGCATCTGGTCATACTGAACCCACAGATGCCGAGGCAATTATTCGGCTCAAAAAAATGGGGGCTGAATTTATCCCTCTCACGCTATCTCGATCCAGTATTAACCCATTTTCAGAAATAAAATCTTTTATCCAACTATTTAAGCTGATCTTATCCACCAAACCTGATCTTATTATTTCTTATACGATAAAACCTGTCATATACGGGGGGATATGCAGTACTCTTTTGGGACGAAACATAATATCTATCTTAACCGGATTTGGATATGTTTTTACACAAAAAACAATCAAAGCAATGATCGCCAGGATTGTTATTTCAATCGGTTTATTGTTCCAGAAACAGATATGGGTATTAAATACAGACGATTATAAAAGCCTTGTTCAGATGCGCGTTATTCCAAATAAAAATATTTTTCTTTTACCTGGCGAAGGTATTGATCAAGATCGTTTTCCCATTCCTGCGTTTAAAGAAAACGGGCCGTTCATTTTTTTAGTCATCGCGCGGATCTTGACCGAAAAAGGGTTACGCGAATTTTGTCATGTAGCAAAGCGCATTCAATCAGAATATGAAGACGTTCGTTTTGAAGTCATAGGACCTATGGATCCCGATAATCCTGGCGCCATTTCACCAGAGGAATGGAATCATCTTTTAAAAACGAATAACGTTTTTTATCATGGCCCCAAAAAAGACATTCGCCCCTATATGTCTGCATGTGATTTTTTTGTTCTTCCGTCTTATCGCGAAGGATTACCGACTGTTTTATTAGAAGCGGGTCTTATGGAGAAACCATCTATCACAACAGATGTGCAAGGATGCCGTGATGTTATCACAGATGGCGTCAATGGTTATATTATTCAGCCGCGTGATACGAATGATTTATATAGCGCATGTAAAAAGGCCATATCAATGCGCACTGAAGATCGCATAAAAATGGGCCAAGCAGCACGTAAAAATATCATCACCTCTTTTGAAAAAGATGTTATTTTAAAGATGTATGATCAGCAGATGAATCAGATTCTGTCTGCATCTTGATACCTGATGGGGGTTTTCCTTCATCATCATCCAAAAGAATGCGGTATGCCGCCCCCTCCAGATCATCATATTGATGGCTGGATAAGGACCAAAACAAAGCCCATAGTCCCATTAGCGCCATAATAATCGCAAGCGGGATTAAATAAATCATTACATCCATTTATATATCCTTTTTCCCGTTAACCTGAATGCGTTCGCCACAACAACCAAGGATGATAACGACATGGCGATAGCCGCAATTAATGGCGTGACATATCCAGCCATAGCAATTGGAATGGCAACAACATTATATAAAAGCGCCATAGCTAAATTTTGACGCACCAGTTTTTGAGAAAATTTTGCCGTATATAGCGCCATTGACACAGATGCAAGTCTATCGCTTGTGAACACCAAATCGGCTGCATTCTGGGCCATATCGATCGCTGTCGATGGCGAGATTGATGCGGTTGCTGCCAAAAGACATGGTGCATCGTTCAGTCCGTCACCAACCATAATGGGTTTGCGGCCTGTCTTCATCAAATCCTGGAGGAACAATTCTTTTTCCGGCGGTGTTACAGATGATCGAACATGATCCAGACCGATTGATAATTGATCCGCAATATTTTTGACGGGTCCCTCTCTGTCCCCCGAAAGGATATATATTTCATATCCTTTTTTGGATAGGTTTTCTGTGACCAGAGGCGCATCTTCCCGTATTTGATCCGAAAATAAAAGCCGGATTACTTGTTCATCGCCAACCTGTACATATACAGATAAATATGGATCTAAATCTGGAGACGAATCGTTTATCACAAAAGATTTTTTGCCTATTTTTATTTTTGTATTATCAGAGAGTCCAGACATTCCCTGACCTGGAATATCCTTTATATCCTGTATTTCTGTCACTTTTCCTTTGTATGCTGTTGTTATAGCACGCGAGAGAGGATGTCGGCTGTATGCGGCAAGTGATGCGATATAGGGCCACTGGTCATCTGGTATAACATCCCTATTAATCAAAGACGGTGTGCCATATGTCAACGTTCCTGTCTTATCAAAGACAATCGTATCTGCAGAAGATAGCCGTTCAAATGCATCACCCGATTTAACAAGTATACCTTTTTTCATGAGCGTTGATGTCGCCAACACCTGAACAACAGGGACAGCAAGACCAAGCGCACAAGGGCATGTAATAATAAGGACGGCCAGGGCATGCATCATCGCTGTATCCCATGAGACAGAAGTAAACATCATCCATCCCAAAAATGTGATCAGGGCCATAATATGAACAACAGGCGTATACAGGCGGGCAACACGATCCGATAACCTGACATATTTTGCTTGGCTTTGCTGTGCCTTTTCCATCAGGCGCACAATCTGAGATAAAACGGAACCATCTTGAGGCCTATTCACCTCAACCATAATGGGACTATCCATGTTAATGGTCCCCGCAAAAACATCATCTCCTGTACGAACAGGATACGGAATAGTTTCCCCTGTGATCAGGGATGTATCCACCTGGCTTGATCCTGACATCACCTTTCCATCGGCTGCAATCTTTTCACCACTTGCTACATACAAAAGCATTCCTGGTATCAAATCTCGTTTTGGAATAATTTTTTGTGTCCCATCTTTATCCTGAACCGTTGCCGTTCCGCCCATCATGGCAAGAAGGTCTGTGGCATACGCCCGTGCCTTTCCGCGAGCACGCATATCAAAATATCGGCCCACAAGCAAAAAGAATAAAAGCATCGTTGCCGCATCAAAATACGCATGTTCTGCCCCGCGCAATGTTTGATGTACACTCATAATACATGAAAAAAAGACACCGACCGTAATGGGTACATCCATATTCGTACGCCCGTTTTTAATAGCGTTCCAGGCCGATTTATAAAATGGTCTTCCAGCCCATAAAACAGATGGAAATGCGATCAGCGCGGAAAACCAATGCAGTAAATCACGGGTATAAAGCCCCATATCCTCCAGCGTTGAAACCCACAATGGGACTGAAAACATCATAATTGTGCTACTGGCGAAACCGGCAACAAAAAGACATTGCAAAACATCCCTTTCTTCATCAGCCTGTATTCTTTCGCCTTGTTCATATACCTTAATTTTATAGCCTAGCGCTGTAATCTTTTGTCCCAGGTCATCGATATCAGATGATGGGCCTTGCCACGATAAATAAAGCCGCCGTGTTGAAAAATTAAGACGTGCATCCAGCACATTTGGATCGGATTTAAGGGTATTTTCGATGTTCCATATGCAATTGGCGCAATGAACACCATCTACTGTAAAGTAGATCTCATTTCGCCCTTGACCCAGTCCTTTGACAAAAGGGGCGTATGATCCTGATTTTTGAATGGTTTTCTCCGTCATTTTTCACATCCGTTTTATATTGTACCCTTACCAGATATAAGGCATGTTAAGAAGAATATCAAAGAATGCCTATTTAATGATAATATCTTGGGTATGTGAGAAGGTTTTTCCGGATTTACCTTCCGCTTTTATCAGGACTTTCCAAATTCCCTTTATAGGAAGAACTTGCTCTGCCTGATAAATTCCTGGTTTTTTCTCTTTAAAAGAACAAGATTCATCTATACCTGACTGCACAGGTCGAACCAGATGGCCGGAAACTTTATATCCAGAAAGAGGATTCCCATCCTTATCCAAAAGGGTAAAGTCAAGGTTTAATTGACCGCCTTGTATTTTCCAATCCAACACTGATTTTATACCGGATTTTTCTTGTTCTTCGGCCTCTTTAATCAGCACATTATATTTTAAACCGATATCATACGCATTTTGTACCGTTACCCCTGGATTGGTTTTTATCGCAATATAAGCAAAGACGATATCAGCAGATATAAACAAGACAAAGACTATAGCGATATAGAACGGGATCATCCGATCATATTTTGTATCTTGTCTTTTTATATCTTTTGTGTGGATCATGAATCAATCTACCTGACGCGAGGAAAATGTCGCAGATCTATGATAAACCTTTTTATCCGATAGATTTGTAATTGAAAAATCAATATGGTCTGGCGCATTATCTGGTTTTAATGTGACAAAAAATTTAAATTCCCCAACTGAATCAGGCTCTACCTTTAGCCATCCCGCCTTTTGATCCCCTAAACCAGATAAGTCTAATGGTTTTTGGTCATCCATTACTGCATCAAGTCGAAACGCCTGATCTTCGTATGTTCTGTTCAGAATTTTAATCACATAACCATTGCGGATAGATCCATCAGAAAGCGTAACAAATAAAGGATTACGATCTTGCAGAACATGAAGTTCGGCATTTGGTCGGGCAATTAAGGCCGCAAGCATTGTCAATCCAATGATCGAGATAAGAGCCATATAATAAATCGTCCGAGGGCGTATCAACCGAAAGGCGGCGTTTCCACCGGACGCTTTTGATTCCATATCGTTTTCTGTATCGTAACGGATCAAACCTCGCGGAAGACCAATTTTATCCATGACATTGTCGCAAGCATCAATACATAGCGCGCAGGCAATACACTGCATTTGTAGTCCATTACGAATATCGATTCCCGTTGGACAAACCTGAACACACATACCGCAGTCAATACAATGGGAACGATCACCCCATGGATCACCCTTTTTATGCTCTGCACGCGGTTCACCACGCAGTGGATCATATGTGACAATTAAACTATCACGATCCAGCATAGCCGATTGAAAGCGAGCATAGGGACACATAAAAGTACAGACCTGTTCCCGCGCAATCCCCGCCATTATATATGTTGAAACCATTAATCCCAGAGCAAACAAAGCCGGCGTCTTTGGAATATCTCCATTTAATATTTTCCACATCAATTCCGGAGCATCATTAAAATAAAGAACAAATGCTCCGCCCGTCATCAGACCGATGAAAAGCCAAGAAATATGCGTTGCCAGCTTTTTAAAAAACTTTGATATCGTCCACGAAGATCCATCAAGCTTTATCCGCGCATTTCGATCACCTTGAATCCATCTTTCAACCAGCATAAAAAGATCGGTCCATACAGTTTGGAAACAGAAATATCCACACCAAACACGGCCAAGAATCGCCGTTGCTGCAAATAATACGATAGCAGCCAATATGAGAATACCTGTCAGGTAATAGACCTCTTGTGGCCAGATTTCGACCATAAACCAATACGCACGTCCATGATTAAGATCAATCAATATTGCCTGGTCTGGCGCATTGGGACCACGGTCATAGCGTAAAAAAGGTGCGAGATAATAAACACCCAAACAAACCATCAAAATAATCCATTTTAACGCGCGATAAAAACCACTTACCGCACGGGGGTATATCTGTTTCCGTGCGGCAAAGTATTGGATTTCTTTATTTTCTGGTTGATTGAGCACCCTTCTGTTTCCTTTTTATTCCCCACCACCTAAATCATGAACATAGATCGTCAACTGTTTAATCGTCTCATCTGGCAGACGGGATTCCCATGTTGGCATCACACCGGCACGCGCATTCCAAACAGTTTCAAACACAGCCTCATGGTCTCCACCATAAAGCCATATCGCATCATTTAAACGAGGAGCACCAAAATCACGCCCCCCTTCTCCATTCGTACCATGGCAACTGGCGCAGTTGTTTGCAAAAACTTCTGCCCCCGCAACATTGGGCTCACCCTTTCCAGACAAAGATAAAACATGGCTTACAACTTGTTCAATTTGTTCTTTTGTTAAAAGACCATCTTTACCAAATGCGGGCATCTGTGATTGCCGTGCCTCTGGATGCGGAGAACGAATCCCTACTTTTATCGTTTGATAAATATCGTCAACCGTACCACCCCATAACCAATCATCATCATTCAGGTTGGGAATACCTGTACGCCCTTCGCCCCCACTACCATGACACATTGCGCAATTTTCTTTAAAGGCAATTTTACCGCCCGTCATGGCAAACTTATGTAACTCATCTGATTTTTGGATTTCGGATAAAGGCGTTTTCCGAAACTGTTCCAGATACTTTTCTTGACGAACAGCAATTTCCTTTTGGGATAATTCCAAAGCTTTATACTCGGTCCACTCCCATACACCCTTTGTATGCCCAGAAATGGTAGGCCAAGCCGGATAAACAACCCAATATCCGAGCGCCCAAATAAAAGTTACAAGCCAAACCCACAACCACCAACGGGGGGCCGGGTTATTTAATTCTTTTAACCCATCCCATTCGTGACCTGTCGTTTCAACGCCCGAAACTTGATCAATTTCTTTTTTATGGTGTTCATTTTGATTTTGCATCTTAGTCCTCTTTAAGCGGAATGTTGGCATAGTCCTGATAAGTTGTTTTTTGTCCGCGCATATAAACCTGGACCACAACGGCACAGAAAAAACACACGAAGAAGATCAACCCAATTTCTTTTGCATGAGTTACAACAAAATTAATCATTTTGTCGTCCCTTCCATGCCACCCGTAATACTTTCTTTAAAATCAACCATGGTTCCTAAAAC
>CAZQLB010000029.1:0-6769 GCA_964593915.1 uncultured Pseudobdellovibrionaceae bacterium | reverse complement strand
ACGCTTCCGCTTTGTTGCGCGAATTTAGCGAGGGCTTCGTATGTCATGCCCTGCACTTTCTATCTAAGGTTTTCGGCTTTTTTAGGTTCATAGGTTTTGAAATCAACCATAGTCCCTAAAACCTGAAGATAAGCAATCAAGGCATCCATATCCGAAACAACGTGCGGATTACCATCAAAGTCCCGAACGTTTGCCTTTGGATATTTTGACGTAAAGGCATCAACATCCGTATCATTCCGGGCCTGAGCCAAGCCGTCGTTCACCGCTTCTTTAATCATGTCATCTGTATATGGAACACCAAGCACCTTCATAAGCTTCATTTCGGTCTGGGCTCGTTTTAAATCGGCTTCATAATTTTTCAAAAATCCATATGACGGCATAATCGATTCAGGAACCATATCACGCGGCTCAATCAAATGGCGGGCATGCCAATCATCCGAATATTTTCCGCCCACACGCGCTAGATCTGGCCCCGTTCGCTTGGACCCCCATTGGAATGGGCGGTCATACATGCTTTCGGCAGCAAGCGAATAATGCCCATATCGCGCAACCTCGTCCCGCAAAGGGCGAATTTGCTGAGAATGACACAAGTAGCACCCTTCACGTTTGTAGATATTAAATCCAGCGAGTTCGAGGGGCGTATATGGCCGCACCCCCTTCACAGGCTCGATCACCGTTTCCATACGGAACAAAGGAATAATTTCAATAATCCCGCCGATTAAAACGACAAGAATAATCCCAATGACCATAAAAATAGAATTACGTTCTAATTTGCCATGATGTTTCAACATGATCTTTCTTTCCTTAAATTATGCAGCTTGAAGCGCAGGTTGAACCGCTTTTTCATCACCATAAATGGTTTTGTAAAGGTTATAGACCATGATCAATGCACCAGCGAGATACAGAAGCCCACCCAATGCCCGGATCAAATAATACGGCTTCATTGCCATGACCGTTTCGATAAAGGCGTATTGCAAGAAACCCATATCGTCATAACCACGCCACATCAATCCCTGCATAATCCCAGCGACCCACATGGATGTCATATAAAGGACAATCCCAATCGTTGCGACCCACAAGTGAATATTCACAAGACGCGTAGAATAAAGACCTGGTTTATTCCACAAGCGCGGAACCAAATAGTAAATGGCACCAAAGCTGATAAAAGCAACCCAACCGAGCGCGCCAGAGTGAACATGACCAATCGTCCAATCCGTATAGTGAGAAAGTGAGTTTACTTCTTTAATAGACATTAAAGGCCCCTCAAATGTGCTCATCCCATAAAAGGCAACAGCAATAATCATAAATCGCAAGACCGGATCGTCCCGTAATTTATGCCATGCACCCGAAAGGGTCATGATCCCATTAATCATCCCGCCCCACGATGGCATCCACAAGATAATAGAGAATGTTGCACCAAGTGTTTGTGCCCAATCTGGCAACGCCGTGTAATGCAAATGGTGAGGCCCTGCCCAAATATAAATAAAGATCAAAGACCAGAAGTGAAGAATCGATAAGCGATACGAATAGACCGGACGATCTGCCTGTTTAGGAATAAAATAATACATCATTCCTAGGAAACCCGCCGTCAAGAAAAATCCAACCGCATTGTGCCCATACCACCATTGGATCATCGCACTTTGAACACCCGATGGTAACCCCACACTGTGCGTATTTAATAGTCCATCTGGTATAACCAGGTTATTCCCAAGATGCAGAACAGCCACTGTTATAATGAAGGCCAGATAAAACCAATTCGCAACATATATGTGGGGTTCTTTCCGATTTACAATCGTCATAAAATAATTCACAAGATAGGCAACCCAAACAACTGTCAGCCATAGATCAACATACCATTCTGGTTCGGCATATTCTTTTCCCTGGGTTATCCCCATGACATACCCCAATGCCGCAAGTACGATAAAAAGCTGATACCCCCAAAATGTGAACCACGAAAGTGTATCGCTCCAAAGCCGCGTGCGGCACGTCCGCTGCACAACATAATAGCTGGTCCCAAGGAGCATGGAGCCCCCAAAGGCAAAAATAACTGCAGATGTATGAACCGGACGCAAACGGCCAAAATTCAGAAACGGTTCAATGTTCAAATCTGGAAAAACGAGCTGAAGGGCGATAAAAACACCCGCGGCAAAGCCAACAACCCCCCAGAAGACGCCAGCAATCGTGAACCATTTCACAATGTCATAATCATAGTTTGGTGTCTCAGACGATGAAACAGATATGGATTGCGTCACAATAGAATCTCCTAATTTGGGGTCTAACGCGGATTTTTAGGACAAATATCCTTTGTTTGACACACAGGATATCGGAATCGATGCATCAATGACTTGACCAACATCAAATTTCACGTGTTAATATGCCTAAGTTAATCATAAATGCATACAGGATTTTTTATGCATACATCCATATCCTCTGATACTCCACATTCTGGCCCCGAAAGATCTTTATCTTTGATTATCTCAACTTTGTCTGCACATCCTCTTTTTGCCACACTTCCGATTGAATCTTTAACTGCTTTAGCAGAAAGGGCCCAGATTCATGCCGCCCCAAAAGAACAAATCATTTTTCTACAAGACGAAACGGCTGAGCGTATTTATTTTGTAAAACGCGGATGGGTAAAACTTTTCCGAGAAACGATTGATGGTAGCGAAGCGGTTATTGATGTTATTTCGGGGGGCTGCTTGTTTGGAGAGACATCTCCATTTAATGATAAAAAATACCCCTACAGCGCTCAAATGGCGGAAGATGGTGTATATATCAGTATTCCTTTGTCTTTTTTTGAACATTTACTGCATACAAACCCAGATTTTTCCCAAGCACTGCTGCATATTCTTACAAAATCCGGAAGACACCAGGATCAGGAATTAGAACATCGGACGCTGCAAAATACCGCCCAGCGTATCGGATGCTTTATATTAAGGTTATGTCATTATAACATAAAGGGGTCACAAACCATTGACCTTCCCTATGACAAAACGCTAATCGCAGCCAAGTTAGGGATGCAACCTGAAACATTTTCGCGCGGTCTTTCACGGCTGCGTACAGATACAAATCTCGTTATACAAGGATCAACCATAACTGTATCTGATATTTCTGTGCTGCGGAATTATTGTTGCGGGCTATGCTCTAATGCCTATCCTTGTAAAGACTTGATTTGAAAGCCAAACAGAAAATTGCACATGACATGTGACATCCCCCTGTATAACGTGGCGGCAGAAATAAAAACCCCGCTGTCTGCGTAACGCAAGACAAGCGGGGGGTTTCAAAACAACCTTCTTAAAAGAAGATTATTTTGCCATTTTCTTTTCGAAAGTTGCTTCAGCAGAACCTTGAGCTGGGGAACCAGCGGTGCGTTCGTGCGCATAAGGAGCAGGATAGGATTTACCATCACCAGCGCAAGCGGACAGAGCAACAGCGGATACCATCAGGCACAGTGCAAACAGTTGTTTCATTTTATTTACCTTTCTTTTGGTTTCTAACAGGGGAAATGTCAGTTTTCTCGCGAGAGCGAAACCGTACAACCCTATATATACAAGGACTTAAAAAATGCCTAGAGGAATTTCACCTTTTTCTCAGAAAAATTTACTTGCGATAATAAAAAACAATCACATTTGTCGATTTTTTTCAATATAATCAAAGTATTGCAATATACCTTGTGTTAAGTTTTTCATGAGCCTGCGACGATGCGCCCCATCTTGAAGCCGCCTGGCTTCAGCGGGGTTAGACAGAAATCCCATTTCAATTAAAACAGAAGGAATATCCGCCGCTTTTAAAACAGCAAACCCGGCATACCGCTGTGGTTTTGGAAGCAGGGATATCCCCCCTTGCTGCATACTTTTAACAACTTTTCCGGCGAAAAAGCGAGATTGATTCATGTTCTCGCGCATTGCAAGATCAATCAGAATACTTGCCACATCTTCTTGCGCCCCTGATAAATCAACACCTGCTAAAAGATCCACTTTATTTTCCTGCGCGGCCAATTTTTCAGTCTGCGCATCAGAGGCGGTATCTGACAATGTGTAAATTGACAATCCATCCGTGCGCGCCCCATCCGCCGCCATATCTGCATGAAGCGAGATAAACAAATCTGCGTTTTGGCTACGCGCGATTCTGACTCGTTCCGGCAATAGAATAAATCGATCATCCCGGCGCGTCAGATACACCTTAAAACGGCCCACATCCTGTAATTGGCGCTCCAACTCTTGGGCGGCAGCAAGGGTAATGTCTTTTTCTTTTATTTCTCCAACCCCAATAGCACCTGGATCTTTTCCTCCATGTCCGGCATCGATCACAATTGTAAAGACAGTTTTATCCCCTTTTGGAACAGGCGGCACTTTATCTACTTCAAAAGAGGTGTTTGCGGCCGCTCCGTCTCTTTTTTCTGGTTGATCGACCTTGATCTGTTTTCTGGCGCGATCGCCCCCTAGATCCAAATCTTGAATAAAACCAGATGCAGGAACAGCAGGTTTACGGGCAGGATATGTGAGTTGCCCCAATATTTTCGGTCCCCGATCTTCTTTAGAAAAAGATGGGTTTTCCTTCCCCTGTTTGGCAGGATTTGGATCATTTATCCCCTGCCGATAATCAATAACAATACGCGCCGGATTTTTACCATCCGCGGGCAATAAAAAAGAGGAAACGATTGTAATAGACCTTGGCATCTTAAACATAAGCCTTAATTGATCGCCGTGCTGCTCCTGTGCGATACTTTGAATTTCGGTTGGCCCCAATTTCTGGGGCGTATCAACCGATAAGGGCATGGCTGGTATATCCACGATCAGCTGCGGCGGCTCATTTGTTGTTGATACCTGAAAATGAGGCTGACCTTGCACATCAATCACAAGCCGTTTATTTTCAGCCTGGACGCCGCCACGCAGCCCTAAAATTGTTACGGCAGCCTTGGCTGTACCGGCAAAAGCCAGTATCAAAACAATCAGAAATATATATATAGGAACAAATTTAAATCGCTTCATCGAAATAACAGGGTAATCAAATTCACGTCAAACGCAAAGGGGGTATATACGCACACCCCCTTTTATTTTCAACGTATAACAGGAACGAATAAATGATCCTGTTTGGTTAAATCCATGGATCTTATTTTTTGTCCTGGCTTTCGGACCCGCTCAATCTCAATCAAACGATCCAGGTGACGACACAGATTTTTATCTGATCCCAAAGGCATAATCCGCATAAGAGACAGATTGGGCATATATGTTATTAATCTGATTGCATGACAATAAGGAAGAGTAGAAAGGATATGTCTCATCCCCCTAAAATCAATAAATTCTTCGTCTGCAGGATTTGGATCATCAATCCGTACAATATCTGTCAGTCCATAGTCTTCAAGATAATACGGGAGCATAGATCCCAAACCGGCTGACAAAGCAACACGGCAATGCGCATGTGATAAGGACGGATATGTGCGCAAAATCAACCGGCGGCGCGCCATAGAGAGCGGCACATCTTTATAATAAAAACCGGTTGGACGTACAGATAACGACAAAGAGACAGATACGTCCTTCTCTTCGTTTTTCTGACCATCAAAATGGATTGACAAAAATTCTTTAGATATACCTTCTGATACAATCATAAATATCGCTTTCCCTTAAAAAAGAGAGATCGATTACTGATTCATCATCTGGAAGAAATCATCGTTGGATTTTGTATCTTTCATTTTATCGATCAAGAATTCAACCGCATCGACTGTCCCCATCGGGTTCAAAATACGGCGCAAAACCCACATTTTCGACAATTGATCTTTTGGAACCAAAAGTTCTTCTTTACGTGTACCTGATTTCTGAATATCGATGGCTGGGAAGACCCGTTTGTCTGCAATCTTGCGATCCAGAACGATTTCAGAGTTACCGGTTCCCTTAAATTCTTCGAAAATGACTTCGTCCATACGGGAACCTGTTTCAATCAAAGCGGTCGCAATAATTGTCAATGATCCGCCTTGTTCAATATTTCGGGCAGCCCCAAAGAACCGTTTTGGACGTTGCAGCGCATTGGCATCTACACCACCGGTTAATACCTTACCAGATGAGGGGACAACCGTGTTATACGCGCGGGCCAAACGGGTAATGGAATCCAGCAAAATAATCACATCCCGTTTATGTTCAACCAGACGTTTTGCTTTTTCCATCACCATTTCGGCAACTTGAACGTGCCGCGCGGCGGGTTCGTCAAAAGTGGACGAGATTACTTCCCCGCGCACCGAACGCGCCATATCGGTTACCTCTTCTGGGCGTTCATCAATCAACAACACAATCAAATAGGCATCCGGATGATTGGCAGCAATCGAATGGGCGATATCCTGAAGCATCACTGTTTTACCCACACGAGGGGGTGCCACAATCAGCGCCCGCTGGCCAAAACCTAACGGGGAAACCAATTCGATCACCCGCTGGGTATAGTTTTTCTTGGTTGGATCTGCAATTTCCAGTGTGATTTTCCGGTCTGGGTACAGCGGGGTCAGGTTATCAAAGTTAATACGATGTTTGACCTTTTCTGGTTGTTCACCATTGATCGATCCCACTTTTAACAGGGCAAAATAACGTTCCGATTCCTTTGGCGCGCGAATTTCTCCCTCAACCACATCACCCGTCCGAAGACCAAATCGGCGCACCTGCGCAGGGCTTACGTAAATATCGTCCGGACCAGGAAGATAATTTTCTTCCGGCGAGCGTAAAAATCCAAATCCATCCTGCAAAACCTCCAGAACACCAATACCTGTAATCGGCATATCCTGTTC
>CAZQLB010000028.1:4987-13668 GCA_964593915.1 uncultured Pseudobdellovibrionaceae bacterium | reverse complement strand
GGCTTATGACGCCTATGGGTCCAGGCTTGTATACGCTGTTTCATATCCATTAACAGCCAGAGATACTTTTAGAGAAACATTAGGCATGATTAAAGTTTCCCGTGAAGACAATGGAACAGAAATTGATCTTTCTGATACTGTGCCTGGCTCATTCCAGATTTTGGTTTTTAGTGTAGGACCTGATAAAAAGGGTGGATATACAATGAACGGTATGTCTGCTCGAGATTGTTCAGGAGCAGTGGATGCTCGAAACTGTGACTTCCTGACAGGAGAAGAACACGCGGAATTCCTTTTTAATGATGGTTCAAAAGTAGGTGGATATGAATTTGATGATTATCTCGTTTTAAATTCGACAACAGACAGAAGTCCATGGCTGATAGGCGATTCTGAAAATGCTATTGTCTATAATCAGAACCGACCCGTCGTTATTGGTAATTTTCTTGGCCAGACAAATAATAATCCATGGTCCACATCTGCTTATCAAGGGACTGTTGATACGGCGAATATGCCGGGCTTGCGGTTGCAGGTTGGATTAGGTTCGTTTGGGATTGATCCATCAAAGACAACGAAAGACGGAAGTGTCGGGAACGTCCAAAATTGGTCTGATGGGATGATGTATGTTCAGAACAGAGTGATCGTGGATAAGATATGTGATCCTAAAAACCCATCATCGTGTATGCGTCTTGGTCAATTGGAACAGACATGTCCAGATGGGGAATATGTAACGGGTATAGGTATTCTTAATGGCACAAAGCGTGTTAGATGCAGCCCTGTTTACTTCGGGTGCGATTCCAATGCGAAATATTTGATGGATATAGATTCAAACGGAGATGCTGTTTGTGGGGATATTCCGCCGCCATCTCCTCCGGTCTCCGGGTTGTCTAATGCGCTTGTGAACGCACTGGCAAACGCGGTCGCAAATGCCGTATTGGCACACGGTGGAACGATTGCAGATGCCGTTAATGCGGTTGCAAGTACAATTATAAATGCGGGCGGATCCGCGGCCCAAGTCGGGACCGCAATCGGTACAGTTGTGAATGCGAATTCGGCAGCCGCCGGAGGACAGACAGCGGCGCAGCTTGCATGGAACTATGTTGCCGGTCAGCCGGGAGGGACACTGACAACAGCGCAGCAAATTGTTGTTGTAGCAAATGCGGGACGGGGATCTGGATTATCCGTTACGGACACACTGGCCCAGATTGGAAGTGTGATTAATGGGGCCGGCGGTAGCGCAAATCAGGTTGCGGCTGTTGTGGGGCAGGCGGGAACGGCGCTTGGTGCAAGTTCAACGCAGCTTACCGATGCGGCAAGCAATATTATGAACAATGTTTACGGAACTGCGGCCAATAGCTCGACGTTCCAAAGCGCTGTCCAGTATTATGCCGGGAGCAACAGTACAGGGATAACAGGACCACATGCAGCTACGCTGGAGACAATTGGATCAAATGGAAGCGGTGTTCCATCTTTAAATGGAACGACGACGGCTGCTGCTGGGTCTACCTTTAGTTCTGGTATCACAGGAAGTACAGGTACAATGATTAACACAACAGGGTCGGTGACGAATGGTGTTGTGACAGGCGGAATCTATATTGTGGGGACGGCAGCAGGGGCTTCGGCATCCGGATCGGCAACTACGGGCGGATCATCCCTGAGCGATGCGGGTGATACAATTGCAGATATTTTGGGTACAGCAGGTATTTCAGGTACAGGTACAGTCAATACGATTATTGGCCGAATTGGGACCGGGACTGGTCTGTCGTCCGAAGATACTTCTGCACTCGGATCTGCGATAGACTCTTCTAGCTCTGCTATTAACTTGAGTGGCAGTGGATCTTCTAGCGGTTCAGGCAGTAGTAGTGGATCTGGCGGTTCTTCAGGAAGTTCAGGTGGTAGTGGTGGTTCGTCTTCGTCTTCTTCTTCAGGTTCCAGCTCATCGACGTCAACATCTGGTACGCCCGTTACGTGTAACAGCGTCAATATTGATAGGACTAAGTATAATTTTTGCGATAACCGTCCTGATTCATATCAACCTCAGTCTACAGATCTAAATTTTGACGGGATGTGTTTACTTACGACAACAGGTGCAGCAGGTGAATGCGGAAACCGTCAATACCGATTGGAATTGGCAACAAGCTGTCCATCAGGAACATTGACTTTAGCACGTTCAGCCGAGTCTTTGGCCAAGAAAATAGATAACACGGGTGGGTGCTGTGCGTTCGGCGATGTCAGTGGTGACTATCGCGATCGATATCGTATATCTTGTCGTGATATTGCGCAGGGCGGTCAAAATGGAGCCTTTCAAAGTGCGAGCCCATCGCCTATTGCGAAATCAGGTTCTCGGGGTTTATCTCCAGGTAGCGTTGCGTTCTCCCGTGGAGATAATGGGAATAATGTCTCTCCTGGTTTTTCTTCTAGGGACTATCTTGTATATAAAAGTACCGAAAACGTAACTGTAACCCGAAAAATGGATAAATCAAACTGTGGAATGAGTGTTGAATCGTATGATTGGAGCGCTTGTACAGCGGTCGATCCTTCTACATTAGGGGCTGATGGTAGATGGTGGGATGATCCGGGAAGTCGGGTATGTGATCCAGACGGTTCTGGACCATTGACAAATGCGGATGGATATAAACCATTCTATCTACCGAGATGTGTTCAGGAAGTGAGAGAGAATCCTTCAAGTTCATATACATCAATTGTATCGGGTTCCCCGGGTAAGTTTGATGTGAAGGTATATAAATATGGATATCCTGACGCTAGTTGTATCGTAAAAGACCAGTATACCTGGAACTATACTTATGCGCCTACAACTGATGATCCTACTCAGGCGCGGTTGATCCGGGCCGGGGTTGATCGTGAAACATCTATTCCTCTTGCGGGGCCGTTGGATCCCGGACAATCCTGTACACCCGGCGATACAAACAGGTGCCAGGTGAGAGTGGGTGGCGGTAAATACGATAGTTATGATAACTGTAAGTGTATAACAGAAATGAAGCCACTGCGCCGTATGACGAGTAGTGAGATGAGTAGTTTGCTAACGAGTCTTTCTGGAGCGGGTGCTGGCGCATGTAATGCATATCCGCTCGAATGATATACATAACTTATTAAGATTATCCTCATACTTTGGATCCATAATGATGAATAGTTGTCATTATAGGGTCCAAAGTTGTTATGCCAGAACCGCATTTTCCTAATGAATCGGGCGATAATCCGTCCATGAATTCGGATGATTTAAATATATCCGAACCGGTTGCGCCCGGGTCACTTCCACCCTTTTCCTCAAAATCAAACGATCTTGACGCGGCTAAAAACAAAGACATAAAAACATCCTCTTCTGTCCCCGCTAAACGCTTTCAGGGGATTGAATCGATTGACCCTAGCGAGATTACGTCATTCAATTTTGCGGCCGGGCGCCGGCCAACCGAAGGGACGGGTGTTCGTATCGGCGAGCGCCTCGTCGAAAAAGGATACATTACCCCGGAACAGTTGAAAGTCGCACTTCAAGAAAAGCAGATGACTGGAAAACTGCTTGGAAAAGTGCTGGTTGATCTTGAATTTATTACGGAAGAACAGCTGTCTGAGGTTGTGGCCGAAGCCGCCGGATATGACGTTTTTGATCCGAAAAAAACAATTGTTGACGGTGAGGCGCTTTCTCTTCTGGGGAAAGACGAGGCTTTAAAACTACGGTGTTTGCCGGTTTCTTTTATAGATAATGTCATCCAAGTCGCGATGGCGGATCCAAACGACGTTGTCTTGATGGACAAATTGCGCCGGATGATGCCGCGCGGGGTTTCCATTCGTCCTCTTGTGATTGCGGAAACGATGCTGGCCGAAGCAATTGACGCGGCATATGGATATTCCAGCGATGTTGAATCTATTTTGGCCGAGATGGAGAAAAATACAACCGATGATATGACCAAATTGCCGGAGGACGAGGCATATACCCACCCTGTCGTTCGGCTGGTGAATACTTTGGTGGCGGAGGCGGTGAAATTAGGCGTTTCTGACCTTCACTGGGAGCCAGAGGAAAACTTTGTTCGGTTGCGTTACCGGCTGGATGGGGTTTTGTACACAGCCCAGATCATTCATAAGAAACATTGGAGCGCAATGTCGCAGCGGATCAAAATTATTTCCAGTATGAATATTGCGGATAAACTTTCGCCGCAGGATGGCCGATTTGAACTGAAGATTGGGCCCAAATCGGCGGATTTCCGTGTGAACAGCTTGCCAACCGTTTTTGGCGAGAATATCGTTATGCGGGTTTTGGATAAATCAGCCAGTATTATGCCGCTTGAAAGATTGGGCTTTTCGCCTGGAAATCTTGAAAAAATACAGCGTGCGCAAACACGGCCAGAGGGGATTATTATCGTCACGGGTCCAACCGGATCTGGGAAATCAACGTCGCTTTATTCCATGATTAACGCGATCAATTCGGTTGAGGTGGATATTCAAACGCTTGAGGATCCGGTGGAGTATTCATTGCCCATGATCCGTCAAACAGCGGTACGGGAAGGGGTGTTGGGATTTGGTGATGGGATTCGTGCGCTGCTGCGTCAAGATCCCGATATTATTTTTATTGGTGAAATCCGGGATGGTGTGACGGCTGAAATGGCGCTGAAGGCCGCGATGACAGGTCACCAGGTATATACAACGCTTCACACAAATGATTCATTCAGTGCAATCCCGCGTCTGTTGGATCTGGGGTTAAAACCCGGTATGATTGCGGGATCGATTATTGCGGTATTTGCCCAGCGTCTCGCACGACGTATATGTATGGAATGCCGTGTCCCGCACGTGGCAACCGAAGATGAATGTAAATTGCTGGGGGTTGATCCATCGTCTCCGCCCTCTATTTATCAGGCAAAAGAGGGGGGGTGTCCAGCTTGCCGCGGCAAAGGATACAAGGGTCGGATCGCTTTGGCCGAGATTCTTTTGTTTGACGAAGAGTTGGATGCGGTTCTGGCCAGTGGTGCAAACAAAGCAGAGCTGAAAAAGACGGCCTTGAAAAATGGATTCAAAAGCATGAAAGATGATGCTATATTAAAAATCCTTGAAGGGATTACGACCATTGAGTCGGCGCGGACCTGCGTTGACTTTACACGCTAAATATTAAGGGTATATTGGACGGATGCATCGGTTTAAATACAGGGCGATCAACCAAAAGGGACGTATTGTTATTGGCGTGCTGGCTGCTGCTAACGAGACGGATTTGCTGCGTCGTCTTGAACAGGTTGGGCTTAATCTTGTCCGATCTACCCGAATTGGTGAAGGGAAGAAAGGATTTGGTTTTTTACCAAAACGCGTTAAAACACGCGATCTTATTCAACTTTTTACCCACATGGAACAATTGCAAGGAGCAGGGGTTCCCTTGCTTGATTCCCTTGCTGATATCCGTGATACGACACAAGATCCTTTTCTGCGTGACATTATGATGGATATTCACCGCGAGGTGTCGGAGGGCGCGGCGCTGTCCGAAGCAATGGCCAAGCACCCCAATGTTTTTACGAATATCTATATCTCTCTTGTTAGTGCGGGGGAACAAACGGGGGATTTGCCGTTTGTATTTCGTGAATTATTAAAATACCTGCGTTGGCTGGATGATATGCAGTCAAAAATTAAAAAGGCGACCCGTTATCCTACAATTCTGCTCGGGGCTGTTATTATGGTTATATGTGTCATGATGGGGTACGTTGTTCCTCAGGTGACAGATTTTATCAAAAATATGGACCAAGAATTACCCAGCTATACCCAGGCTTTGATTGATACATCAAACTTTTTCCAAAACTATTGGTACATCGTCATTTTAATGCCAATCATGATTTATGGCGTTTATCGGGGGTTGCGGTATAGTTCACAAGGTTTTTGTTTTTTCGCGGATACAATGTGGCTTAAATTGCCGGTGGCTGGACCGTTGATCCGCAAAACGTCTATTGCTCGGTTCTGTCAAACTTTTGGTTCTTTATTTGCGAGTGGTATTGACGTGATTAGTGCATTGAAATCGTCTCGAAATACGGTCTCTAATTTGGCGCTTGCTGATGCACTTGATTCTGTTATTACCTATGTTCAAGCGGGTGAACCTTTGTCCAGCGCCATGAACTTTTCGGGCGAATTCCCAAGTTTGGTCGTTCGTATGGTGAAGGTTGGTGAAGAATCGGGTAAACTGACCCCTGTATTGGATCAGGTGTCTGAATTTTATACGAAAGAAGTGGATGAAACGGTATCGGGGATCATTACGTCTATCGAGCCGACGTTGACAGGTGTATTGGGATTGACCATCCTTTGGATCGCGGCGGGGGTCTTTGGGCCGATTTATGAAATGATGGCAAAGTTGGATATTTGATATAAAAGGGATTTTTCGTTGTTTGGTTTTGATAAAACAGTTTTGGTTTTGGCGGATGAGGTGGTGACCGTTTTTGCGGCGCGACGTGGAGCCTATGAACTGGTTGCCGAGATATCTTGGCAAAATCCTGATATTATAAATGAATTATCGAAAGCCTTGAGGGAGTATAGCCTGTCTCGCCCCGTTGTTATTTTATATGACATGGTTGAGCAGTATTACCGCCGGGAAATGATTCAAAAGAATGTTGGGTTTTTGGATCAGGCGGATCTTATTCGTCGCCGGATGAATGCGGCGTTTCCGAATTACCGTATGCGCGCTTTTTGGCGTATGAAGCCTTTTAAATCGGTGGGGAGATCCTGCAGTACAGACGCTGACCGCTCGAATGAATTTACCCCCTATATTTTTGCGGCTTTGCCGGATCATGCGAATATTACATCTGTCTCAACCGCAATTATCAATTCAGGGGTTGTTGTTGCGGGACTTGTCTTGTTGCCTGTTGAATCGGTTTCATTTGTTCAAAAATTGGCGGACCTTTTACGTCCCAGGGATGAAACAAAAGACAGGTGGGTCGTTTTGTTAACTCAGCACTACGGTGGTGGGCTTCGTCAAATTGTTATTCGCAATGGTGAAATGGCATTGACCAGGTTGTCTCCGGTTGTGGATACAGATGTCGAACCTGGGATTTGGGCGGCGGAGGTTGCGCAAGAATTTCGGGCAACGATGGGATATCTGACCCGGTTTGGTTTTAATGATGACTCTGAATTAGATGTTATCGCAGTTGGATCTCCGCAGGCTGTCTCTCTCTTACCAGACCAAATTACGGCTGATCGTTTCTATCCGATGTCGGTCAAAGAAGTCGCAAAACTTTTGAAATTACGTGTTCGGGCCGAAGATACCTTGCGGTATGGTGATGTTCTACATGCCGCATGGATTGCTGCTAAAACAAAGTTTGTCTTGCCATTTAAATATGAACCGATTGCAAAAGTGGCGGGGATTCGGCAGTTGGCGCGGGCGGGTATGTATGGACTAGCCTTGCTGGCGTTCGCAAATGCGGGATATCTAGGATATCAGATTTACCAGATGGTCAATCTGGCTGATGAAGTGCAGCATCAGGAAAAAGTTCTTCTGGATACAGAAGATGAGTATAATAAGGAACTGAAGCGCAAGAACGAATTTAATATTGACTATAAATTAGTTCAGGCATCATTGGATATTGTCCGAAAACTAGATACAAAAAATATTGATTTGATTAAGGAACTTCAAAAAATATCAACGGCATTTGATGGAAGTTTAAAATTAACAGATGTCGATATGGGATATGTGACCGAGCAAGTTGATAATCCCGATCCTTTATCAGTACAAACGCTTGAAAGTAAAAGATTCCAGTTTCGTTTTACCCTCGATTTACCAGAGGGTATGAAACCAGAGGTTGGGAATAAAATGGTGAGCGATTTTAGGGATCGTTTAGTTTCTATTTTCAAGGATTATGATGTATCAATCGAAAAGGCTGTTCGTGATTTGACATTCAGGACAGAGGCAACGTTTGCGGTTGAAACCGGCAAGTTGAAAGATTCTGGCGGAACATCCAGTACATCTGCGATTATTAGCATGAAGCAAAAGGCGACAGGACAGCAGGGACAGCCATGAATCACCTTCTTGACCGCACATTGATTGTTAGAGTTTTGGTGTTCTTTTTTGGAGCTGTTGCCCTATTTCTGGCCACGTATCTTTATATTATGCCCATCAATGAAACATATGTTCAAAATATCAATGCGACCAAATCAAAAATTACGGCCAAACGGGCCGAAGTTAATCGGTTGATTATGGAACATGCTGAACTTACCAAATCGATTAAAGAGTTTAATTTGCTAAAATTAAAAGGTTTTTTTAATTCGCAAGATCGTGTGACGGCACGTGAAATGATGCATGAAATTGCTCGTCAATCAGGTATATCTAAAATTGAATTGACTTTACCGCCCGCTGCTGTTGTTCAGTCACAGCAAGCGACAGATGCCAATCATACACTGCTGTCCGGCAATATGAAGTTTAAGGTGTCTTCATTAAGCGATCGAAACATTTTTAAATTGATCGTTGTGTTGCTGAAATCGTTTCCGGGATACTTGGAATTTAAGGATATGAAAATAAGACGGACGGGCAATTTTTCTCAAGATGTCCTTTTAAACGCAAGCGGCGATAACCTGCCTTCGTTGGTGGATGCGGACATTAATTTTGTTTGGTGGACGATGGCCTCAGATGCCCAGATGAAAAGTAGTCCTTATTTCAATCCGGCCGCGGCGGCTGAAAGCAATGCGGGACAGGAAGGGGGGGCACCATGATCAAA
>CAZQLB010000028.1:0-4977 GCA_964593915.1 uncultured Pseudobdellovibrionaceae bacterium | reverse complement strand
TCCTTTACCTTCGCTGGAGGAACTAAATATACTTCTTTTCATGGATAAAGGTAAAATATATACATTTCTAAATCCTGTTTCTTCAAAATTTTTGTTGCTGGATTATTTGGATCTGGCTTTGCGAGTGGACAGGAAATGGATGCTGTGCCGCCTTCTGCGCCACCTGCTGTTACAGGTGATGCAGGCCATCCGGATTCTTCATTACCTATTCAGGATTCTGCAAAACATATCGCTGCGGTAGAGGAAGACGCGCCGGAAAAAGAAATTTTAAAAAGGGCGGCCGAGGATATCCGTGCGGAATTAGCTCGGATCGAAAATGAAAAGATATATGTTCCGTCTTTGTTTTTTTCGGAAAAGGAACAAAAGGTTCTTGATGAGGTTTTGCGGCGTTCAACATCGCGTTCCGCCACGATGGCCCGCGAAGCATTAGAGGGCGTGGGAACCGTTTCAGATGAAATTCTGGCTAAATTGCAGGAAGAGGACCGTTTGCGAGAGATGCAAAGACGTGCGGAAGAGCGTTCCCAGAAACGTATCCCACAAATCCTTATACTTGGTGGTATCATGTACAAAACGGATCAGGATTGGACTGTTTGGCTCAATAACCGTCCGGTTACACCACGCTCAAAACCAGATGAGATTACAAGCATCCGCGTGACAAGAGAATTTGTTGAATTAAAATGGAAAGATCCGTTGACGGATCGTGTTTATCCTGTTCGTATGCGGCCAAACCAGGGCTATGATATGGATACAGGGACCTTTTTCCAAGGGGGACGTCAATGACAATCGCTGCCGACGTTATTCTGGACATCAAGAATTTATGTGTCTCTTATTTTAAGGGAAAAACGGTCCTAGATCGCATTTCGCTTTCTGTGAATCGGGGGCATGTCTTTGGTTTAATTGGTCTGAATGGAGAGGGTAAGACAACAATCATTAAGACATTGTTGAATTTACGTATACCGCAATCAGGGGAACTCTCTCTCTTCGGTTTAAACCATAGGGATCAAGGTGTTCGCGCGCATGTTGCCTATTTGCCAGAACGTTTTGATCCACCGTGGTTTTTAACGGGCATGGACTTTATTCGTTTTTCAGCATCGCTGTACAATCGAACTATTCAGGATCAGGATGTGTTGGACTATGCTGATCGTCTGGGGTTGGATCCATCCGCACTGTCTAGACGTGTGCATACCTATTCAAAAGGAATGCGTCAAAAACTAGGGCTTATTGCAACATTTTCAACGGGATGTGATTTGTTCATTTTGGATGAACCCATGAGTGGATTGGACCCTCGCGCCCGCGTTCAGGTCAAGGATCTTTTGCTTTCTGAAAAATCAAGAGGAAAGACGATTTTTTTGTCCAGCCATATTTTATCCGATTTGGATGAAATGTGCGATCAGATTGCTATTTTACACCACGGGCATATCAAATATTGTGGAACGCCAGATGATTTACGCCGTCAAATGGATCTTCCTACCCTTGAAAAAGCCTTTCTAAGTGTTATTGAGCCACAAGCGATTGCGGTGTAATATACCCGGCAGAACCAAATGAAACCGACTTTAAAAAAGGATAACGTTATGTCCGATGATCGCCGTCTTGATGAACTTGATTTTGATTCTGATCCCCATCACCCAAAAGGAGATTTGATGGACATATCATCAGATATGCTTGATTTAGATCAGGAAATTGAAACCTTAAAAGCCAAAAAACTTATTGATGCCGATGATATATCCGACGATGAGGATTTTTTAAAAGAGCCTGCGCGCCCTGTCCGGCGGCGATCAACTTTTCCAAAATCAGCGGTGGGCCTTGTCGCTGTCCTTGGGGTTTTGGGGGGTGGTTATTTTTTATATGGGGATCAGATTGCATCCCTTATGTCTGAAAGTACATCGTCTCCTGCGCCGGGTCCGGTTGCATCTTATCCACCTGAAACAAGTGCACCTGTTTCATCTCAAGAACCCACTGCGGCCCCCCTTGTTGCGATGCCCGATTCTTCTACGTCGATTACTCCTGGAGGGGATGCGGTGGATCACGCGGCTGCTGACAAAGAAACGCCGCTTGTCCCGGGTACCGCTCTTCCGGTTCCTGTTCCTGTTCCGTCACAGGACGGACTTTCTGTTCCTCCCCCTGCTGTTGATTCTGCTTCTGCTGGGGCCCCTCCATTGCCCTCTACAGCGCAACCAGAGGGGGCAAAAATGACGCAATCATCTTCTGCACCGGATGTTCAAATGCCGTCTGTGTCGGCAGATTCTCCTTCTGAACGTCCTACTCAGGCAGATATGACAACGATTGTGACGGCCGATGTCCCCCCACAACCAGAAATTATGGAGAATGAGGCCTCGCCTGAGGTTTCTTCCCCGGTTCCTGCTGAAACAAAAAAGATGCAAGCGATGGATGCCCCCCTTTCTCGGGATATCGTTTCCTCTAAAAAGGACAATGCGGCACCTGTCGCTGATGTATCCGTACCCAAGCCGGATGTCAAACAACCGGCTCCAGTAAAGGAACTATCTAAAACAACGGAGAATCCTGTTCAAAAGCCCGTGCATGAAACAGAGAACAAGACCCCGGCAATGCAAAAAGAAGCGCAGCAACAGCAACCCGTTCTTAATGATCTTGCAAGGGAAAAAGAGGAAGATATGGCCCCGCCAGCTCCGCCACCTGTTCCTGCTTCTCAAATGGATGAATACGCAGATGCGGGTGATGGCCTTGATGCCCTGAATGAACAGGGTGTAACAAGAAGCGGCCTTAAGCTGACAAAACAACAAAAACAATCCAATCTGGGCGTCCGAATGTCGGATCGTGTTCAATCCCTCAATCCGCAGGCCCGTATTGAATCGGCTTTTCGGGCATTGGATTTGGAACGATATGAAGCCGCAAATGACATGTTTTCAAACATTGTTCGCGAGTATCCACGTGATGAACGCGCGCTTATGGGGCAGGCTGTCGCATTGCAAAAGTTGGGGCGTGATGCTGAATCTGCCCGGGTTTATGAACAGCTCCTTTCGGTTAATCCGGACAATGTCTCGGCGATGACAAATTATTTGGGGTTGATGCGCAAACAGAATCCGTCAGCGGCTATACACCGTTTAAGCGAAATGATGGCAAAATATCCTCGCAATGCGACATTGGCGGCCCAGACGGGACTTGCTTATGCTGGGGCGGGATCATATACCGATGCGCTGCGTTATTTAAATTATGCCGCCACGTTAGAGCCCGGAAATCCAGGACATTATTATAACTTGGCAATTGTTGCGGAGCGGATGAATAATACAGCTATGGCTATAAAAAATTATGAAAAAGCACTGGACGTTTCTTCTGAAACAGAGGCAAGTGCAGCCTTGATCAATCGTGATTTGGTTTATGATCGGTTGTCATATTTGCGCCATGGTGCGCCAGCAAAGTAACGGATGTTTATTGCTTCCTATAATGCGGTTGGTTCAGCTGATTGTATCTTAGCCATTATCTTGGGCCTGCTTTTTGGCAGCTTTGGTGGTGCTTTGATTTATCGCTTTCATCACGGACTTCCTTTTGGGTGGGACCATAAGGGGGGCGCTGTTCGTTCCATTTGTCCCCCATGTGGGCGTACGTTAAAGGTATGGGAGCTGATTCCACTATTTTCATGGGTTTTTCTGCGTGGGCGGTGTGCGTGTCGGCACACAAAACTATCTGTATTTTATCCATTGACAGAAGGAGTTGTTTGCCTTTTGACATTGTGTGTTGTCGCAAAAAGCGGGTGGGGGATCGTTACTTTAATCTCTATGATACTTTTCCCTTTTTTGGTGGCTGGAATAATCGTTCAGGGGATTTTTATCTATGAACGTGCCCGCGGATTGTCCGGAGGAGGACGATTTTTAGTCAAGCGGGTTTTGTATCTTGTCGGCCTTTTTGGAGGGCTGATCACCCTTCTTTTGATTTAGACATAAAAAAATCTAAATCTGGATGCATATTTACCTTCCGTTTTCTTTTTCAGAGTATAAATGAAGATGAGTTTCATAAAACGGATATTCATCCGACAATAAGAGATATATTATGGATATTACGCAACTTTTGGCTTTTACGATGCAGAATAAAGCGTCTGACCTTCATTTATCCGCTGGGAATCAGGCGATTATTCGGGTTCATGGGGATCTAAAACGTATTAAGGGGGATGTTTTAACCTCGGATACCATACGGACCATGCTGTATTCGGTTATGACCGAGGAACAGCGGGCCCATTATGAACGTGATTTTGAACTTGATTTTGCAATCTCTTTTGGAGAGAAAGCTCGTTTCCGTGTAAACGCTTTTACAACACGGCAGGGCGTTTCTGCTGTTTTTAGGACAATTCCATCGGTTGTTCCAACGATTGAAGAGCTTGAATTGCCTCCTATCATGCGTCGTTTTGCCGAGCTTGAAAAAGGAATTGTCTTGGTGACGGGGCCAACAGGGTCCGGGAAATCGACAACTTTATCAGCTTTGATCAATTATATTAACATGAATATGGCAAAACATATTCTGACGATTGAGGATCCTGTCGAATTTTACCATACATCGAAGAAATCGTTGGTGAATCATCGGGAACTGGGGATAGATACACATTCGTTTGGACGTGCCCTTAAAAGTGCGCTTCGTGAAGATCCGGACGTCATTCTGGTGGGGGAGATGCGGGATCATGAGACAATATCGCTCGCCTTAACAGCGGCAGAGACGGGACACCTTGTGTTCGGGACTCTGCACTCCAGCTCTGCTCCTAAAACGATCGATCGTATTATTGACGTATTTCCGATGAGCGACAAAGAGATGGTGCGCGCGATGCTTGCTGGATCGCTTCAGGGAATTGTGGCTCAGACGCTTTTGCAACGTAAGGAGGGCGGACGTGTTGGTGCATATGAAATTTTGGTGGGGACGAATGCTGTACGCAACTTGATTAGAGAAAATCAAGTGCCTCAATTATATTCCATGATGCAAACAGGGGCCCGCTACGGGATGGTCACGATGGAAGAT
>CAZQLB010000027.1:0-13716 GCA_964593915.1 uncultured Pseudobdellovibrionaceae bacterium | reverse complement strand
AAAAAGGCTAATTCCTCAAAAATAGACTTAATCGGATGATCCGGCAGGGGGGCAAGGGCGTCTTTTGCCATCTGGGCATGGGACAGGGCCATGTGATGGGTTTTTGAAAAGGCATCATGCTGGTGCAGGTATTGAAGGGCCTGATCAAAATCGTCTGGTCCAACGTTATGTTCCGCAATCGTTTTGTGCCAAAAGCTGCGTTCGGTTTCACCTGCGTATTGCAAGGCAAAAAGAATAGGGGCTGTGACCTTGCCTTCATAAAAATCATTGCCGGCCTGTTTTCCCATTTCCTGATGCTGCCCGACGTAATCCAGAACATCATCCGCCATTTGAAAAGCAATGCCCAGGTGATGTCCATATTGGTATAAAGCATCTTGAATACTTGGATCTGCCTGATACAGGGCGGGGCCAGATGCAGTCGCCGCCGCAAAAAGAGCGGCGGTTTTGGATGTAATCACGCGCATGTAGTCATCCATATGGACATCCAATGTTCCGGTATTGGCCAGTTGCAGCACTTCACCTTCGGATATGGTGCAGGAGGCGCTGGAAAGCAGCCCCAGAACAGGCAGGCTTTTGGTATCAACCATCAATTCAAAGGCGCGGGAAAACAGGAAATCACCAACCAGTACGGCGGTTTCATTTCCAAAAACCAGATGCGCCGAACGTTTGCCGCGGCGTGTATTGCTTTCATCGACAACATCATCGTGCAGCAACGTCGCCGAATGAATAAATTCAATCGCGCAGGCCAGCATATGGGCCGATGGGCTTAATGGATGAACAAGAGCCGCTGCCCCCAGCGTGAGCAGGGGACGTATCCGTTTGCCGCCCGATGCAATCAGATAAGAGGCAACTTTTGGAATATCATCAACCTTTGATTGTAGGCGGGCGATAATCATGTCGTTGACCGCATTCATGTCGGTAGCAACCTGATCATGCAGATCTTGGAGCGGATGGGCGGAAACAGAATAAGAATCGGGTTGTTTTAATGGGCTTGACATGGTTTATGGATTTAAACCACGCTGAAGGCAATGGCAAGGGGCAAAACAAATGATAAACACAGAAAAAACAGAGGCGATTACCCTTTTGGATGGAAAAGTGCCTCTTTTAATTCCGAAATCCGGTGGTTTGCGGCCGGGGCTTGATGCGGTGATGATGGCGGCAGCTTGTCCGGCACGGGCAGGGGACCGTGTTCTTGAAATGGGGTGCGGGGTGGGGGCATCGATTTTATGTCTATATTTAAGGGTGCCAGGAATTTTAGTGACCGGAATGGATATTCAGTCAGATTTGATCGATCTGGCCCGTGAAAATGCAAAACAAAATAATGTTCCTGACGCAGCCGCATGTTTTATAGCCGGAGATATCGCATCACCCGGACCCGATATTCCAAACGACGGGTTTGATCGTGTTTTATGTAATCCGCCTTATTATCCGCACGGAACCCATATGCCGCCCCAGGACTCTGGTCGTGCCCAGGCCTTTATGCAGGATGGAGACGCGGGGCTGGATCCATGGATTCGGGCGGCGCATCGTGCCTTGCGCGGGCGCGGAAGTTTAACAGTGATTTATCCAGCAGATCGGGTGGATGAACTGATTGTATCGATGACCCCGCGGTTTGGCGCATTATCGATTATACCATTATGGCCCCGGGCAGGGGCGGCCGCGACTCGTGTTGTGGTTACGGGGTTAAAGGATCGCAAGGGCGGGGGGGTGAAATTATCCCCTGGTCTTATCCTGCACGATGAAATGGGATGGACGATGGACGCCCAAGCCGTTTTATCCGGTGCAGGATTAGGGTAAAATTACTTTTTTAGTTCCAAAATGGCCGCAATTTGGGGAAGGGAATACCCGCTTCCCTTGAGAGATTCAATTCCTGCAATTTTATGATAATTGCCAGCTAGTGCGGCCAATTTTGCATATGGATCGACGGAAGCTGGGGTATGACCCTGTGTGCATTGTGATGTTTCTTCAGTGAAAGAGGTACGTAAATCTTTTGTCATATTATATTTCTCTATTACTATATTTATTTGTTGAAAAAAGGGGGGGATTTTATGGAACCCTGAGAGAGAAAATTGCGGCGAAAGACAACTACCTCATCCCAGGGGATGTAAGTCGAATAATCTTAAATGTCGCCACGAAACAGGTCATAGAGTGATTACAGCAAAGGAAATGGACTTCTGTCAAGCGGGAAAATGAAAAAATCAAAGAGAAACTTTTATTTCCTAAACCATAACGTGCATATGATCTGCCGCCGGATTGATTTTAACCCATGCATGGGGGTCATTTTGGAACAGCAGGGATCCACTGGTTCTGGTTGTTGACAGGGCTTTTTTATACATATCTTCCATTTCGGTGCGCATGGCCATCGACAGGGGGAGTTCTGTTCGCAAAATTGTGTCTAATATCCCCGGGCGGTAAAGCATATCCAGCTGCACGGGACCCATCCGGTCAAATTCAATATCCAGGACAAAGCGGGTGGTCTTTCCCTTTTGATCCCCGGGCTGATCCGACATATCTTTTTTAACGTGTAAATAACCGAGTTTTAATTCATCTTGAAACACAAGCGGAAAGGCATAGGACCGAATGTCCTGTGTGCTGATACTATCTATTTGGGTTTTGAGGCGGGAAAATTCCCCCATGAGCTTATCGATCTGTCCACCTTTGCCCGCGCGGCGGAGCGTTTCTATATTTTTATCGCCTAGCCATCCAGCCAGATCACCGGACCGCAGGGCCGCCATAAAAAATAGAGCGGATGGGAGTAACGTTTGCGGGGATTGTGTATTCGGCAGAGCCGTGATGCTGGCGTGATATCCGGCGGGGATAAATGCGGGGTCCAGTGCCTGCCAGTCCTGTAATAACGCGCTGAATGTATCGATAAAAGGGGATGTAGTGGATGACAGAGATGACGCCCATGGGCCTGCACCAGGTATTGTTATAATTGTTTGACCGTATGCGGCCCCCGCCGAGTAAAGAGCAGGGGGGGATGTCCCCTCCATAAAAAAGGGAATGGGATGATCTTTTGCCATCGTGATTCCCATGAACAAAGTCATAGAAGAATTCTCCATCGTACCAAGGGAGAGTAGGGGGATTTGTCCCCCGCCCATAAGGGGGTAAAGATTTTGTGCGGCAGACTCTATAAGATGCAGGGCGCTTCCAGACGGATAAATAAATGGCGTGACAGAAGATAGCGTATTTTCAGACGATGGAAAATAAAAGGTACTGGGCTGAAGAGTAGAGGAAGAGAAAGTTGCAACTGTAGGAGAGGTAAAAGAGAGGGATGATATATCAATATAAAACGGGCTTGATGGTTTTCCCATCGATAAGGCAGTTGGAAACGAGGAAGAAAGGGATGGAAAAAGCATGGAAGACCCATGATTTCCAGACGCACCCGGTATCATCCATCCAGATAAACCATCCAAATCCATTAAAAGAGACGCAAGAAGGGTAGATGTATGTGTGCCCATGATCGCATCATCCATGACGGCAAATGTCCCTGTCTGAGAAAGTTGCAAGGGTAAAAGGTCGCGGGCGATCTGGGGAAAAGGCATAGGATCAGCGGGAGTCTGTATCTGTGACGCGATATATTTCATCACAGAAGAAAGTGAAACAGGGCGTGTTGTGACCGGGCGTGAATCGTTGCCTGCTGTATCTAAACGAGATTGGGCAATGTTGCGCAATTTCGCCTCAATATCGTGCAAAGAGGAAAGAGCGGGGGATTTCCCCTGTTCAATGACAACATTTGGATCCGAAGATGACGGGGGGGAAGAACTCGCCGATGTTTGTGCTTGCTCCTCTGAATCGGGGGGGACAACGGTGATAACCGCAGATGATTGTGCTGAACTTTGTGGATCTTGTGTAATAATAATCTGTTGCCCCACACTCAGACGCGTTTGTTTGGGTAATTCGACTGTAAACACATCACCGTTTTCTGTTTGAATATGGGCGATCTGGCCCTGATTATGGACCTGTAATACCTGGCCGCGCAGAGGGAAACCAGAACCCGGATTATGGTGTGATCCGGATGTGTTGGTGTCAACGATTTGGACAGTCAAACTTTCACGCAGGCCCAGGATATGCGGCTCATATCCCTGCGCGGCCATCGTTCCAGAAGATGGCGCAGAAGACGTGGGTGATGTGGCAGAAACCCGAGACATAGCCCATCATGATGAAAAAGAATTCATCTGGCAAGATCAGATAAAACAGACAACTGAAGACAGTTTAACCGGCGGCAGCGACATTGGCATCGGCCAACTCGCGAACGACATAACGTGCAACTTTTTCCACGTCTTCTGCTGCGTCCGAATTCGGGGAACGGGTTAAAATAGGGGTTTGGTGGCGAATGGTGTCTTTAACCTTTGGATCCTGGCGGATCATGCCGGCCATGGTGGGGGACAGGCGCAGAAAGTTTTCACACGCTTTTAAAAGGGTTTTATATGTTTTTTCACCTTCAATACTGCTGGATGCCATATTAACGACAATATCCACATTTTTGGACATCCCGGCAGCGGTCCCCAGTTTTATAAATGCATAAGCATCGGTAAGCGATGTGGGTTCATCGGTCGTGACCAAAAGGGTTTTGGTCGCCATCGCCGAAAACATGCGGACGGTACGATCCACACCAGCCCCAAGATCAATGATCACAACGTCATATTTGTTTGCAATATCCAAAAGACCATCACGCAGCATCAATAAACGTTGGCTGGGCAGGGCGGATAAAGACGCCTGACCGGAACGTCCCGCGATAATATCAAACGGGCCCTCTTCGTATCGCTGGACGACATGATCAATTGATAAACGCCCGCGGATCACATCATTTAAATCCCGTTTGGGCATCAAGCCCAATTGGACATCCACGTTGGCCAGTCCCAAATCACCATCAAACAGCAAAACAGATTTGCCAGATTTGGCGAGGGCGTGCGCCAGGGTGATTGAAAACCATGTTTTCCCAACACCGCCTTTTCCGGATGCGACAGCGATAATATTCTTGCCCCGGCGAAAGGTTGCGGACCCTGTCTGGTCAAAGGTAATATCAGTTTGAGTGTTTGTGGGGTTTTCGGTCATGACAATCGTCCTGATGTCTTGCTGCTGCGGGTGGAGGATAAAGAATTTGCCTGGCCAGATGCGGCGGCGGATGTGCGCTGGCTGCGGGGTAAAAGAAATTCGGTTAATTTTGTGGGGGTCATTGCGGTAAAACCATCTGCAACCTGGGGCGAAAAACTTACCTCGGCAAAGCTGAGGCCCCCCTGATGCGCGGCGGCCAGCAAACCACCCAAACGGCGTCCCACATCCAAACGTGTGGGAATTAAACGACGGGCACCGACGGCCGCGAAAATACGTGCAACTTCACCTGCTTCGGATGCATCCATCCCGGCCGGAAGGGCCAAGACAGGATCCATATCGGCGGCAGTAAGGAGCCGGGCCAGATCTTTCATATCATTCTGATCATAGGGCAGAGTTCCTGCTGTATCGATAAAGACATAATCCATGCCTGACATATCGCGCACGGCGGCGGACAGTTCTGCCGGTGACGTAACGCGAAGCAGATTGATTTTCAGGATCTTTGTAAATGCAGCTAACTGTTCTACACCCCCCGCGCGCATCGTATCGGCGGTGATAACGCCCACGTGCGCACCGTTCATAACACATTTGGCCGCCAGTTTTGCAACCATAAGCGTTTTTCCAACCCCTGGAGGTCCCACCAGAACAATGGGTTTGGGGGCGGCTTTCCCAGTTAAAATAGGGCGGTATTGGAATAAATGATCTAATGTATCCTGCAGCGCTGTTTTTGAATCGCGATATCCAACAACCAATGCACAAGACAGGATTTGGTCTGTCACATCTTCGGGTGCGCTGTGGGCTAAAAGAATATCTGTTAAATCCTCGGACACTGTGTTTTCGCCCGCGTCGTGTTCGTCATCATATTGAAGCCAAGTATCAGAGCCGGATGAAGAGGAGGCATCGGATGAGGCATAGGATCGTTCGCTGGCAGGGCTTGTGCTGCGGCCAATTTCAAAAGCAGGGGAAGCAGAAGATCCAAAAGGCTGGTCGACCGCAGCCGTGACGCGTACAGCCTTACCCCCGTTTTCTTCGCGGGTTGCCACAATAATTGCATCTTCGCCAAGCGTGTCGCGGATCATTTGCATCGCTTCGGTTAGTGTTTTTGCATAAAAAGATTTAAGGCGCATGGGCGGGGGTGATCACTTGTCTTGTAAAGTATACGCATAACCTTGTGGACATGCCAGAGGATATTAACACTTGTTTAATGATTTTTTAAAGCCTGTGGTAAAAATGACTCAAAAGAAAGTTATTTTATAAGCTGTTCGTTTGCCCATGTTGCTGTTTCGCGTATGGTGTCATTGGGGTCATTTATGAAACGCTGAGCGGTCTTGATCAGGGTTTTATCCCCTGAATTTCCAATCGCAATCAATACGTTACGTATAAACTGATCTCGTCCAATTCTTTTGATGGGGCTTTTATGAAACATCTCCTTAAACCCTGTCTCATCCAATTGAGCCAGGTCGGCCAATTTGGGTCCGGTCAAGGCCGCGCGCGGAATAAACGCCATGTCCCGTGCTGTTTGGGCAAATTTATTCCATGGGCATGCGGCCAGGCAATCATCACATCCATAAATTCGGTTGCCAATCGCGGTGCGAAAGGGATCAGGAATAGGCCCCTTATGTTCAATCGTCAGATATGAAATGCATTTACGGGCATCCAGCTGATACGGGCGAGGAAAGGCGTTTGTCGGGCAGGCATCAAGACATGCCCGGCACGTCCCGCACCGATCATCCCCGCGCGTATCAAAGGGCAAGTCCATGTCTGTATAAATAATCCCCAGAAAAAGCCACGATCCATAGGTGCGGGAGACCAGGTTTGTATGCTTGCCCTGCCATCCCAATCCCGCCGCATGGGCCAGGGGTTTTTCCATGACGGGGGCTGTGTCCACAAAAACCTTGAGGGTACAGCCAAAAGTCCTGCCCATAAATCGCCCAAGCTCTTTTAATTTCTTTTTGACGACATTGTGATAATCATCTCCGCGGGCATAAACCGATATATATCCTTGGTCCTAGTTTTCCATTTCGGGAAGGGGGTCGTGATCAGGACCATAATTCAGACCCAGGGCGATCACAGATTTCACATCTGGCCACATATTTTTGGGATTGCCGCGGATATGTGGTTCTTTTGTCATCCAATCCATCGTGCCGTGGTACCCAAGGTCAATCCATTCCTGCAGCCGGGATGAGAAATCCTCTGGCGGGCCAATACGGACATCGGAAAAACCAATATCGATGGCTTTTTTCTTGATCCGATCAGCAGGAGAGGGAGATGCAGACATCAGACTATATCTGTCCAATTGTTTTAATACGGGCTTTTGGATGGATTTCTGCCTGGCTCATCACAACGGTTTGCGGGCGGAACCGCTCAATCACTGACCGAACATAAGGCCGGATCATAGGAGATGTCAGCAGAACAGGACTTTCCCCCATTGAAGTAAATTTATCATAAGATTCACGTACGGCTGTGATAAATTCCTGTAAAATACTGGGGGGCATGGCCAGCTGTTTTTCTTCGCCATCACCCATCAAGCTTTCAGCAAAGGCCTGTTCCCACCGCGGCTGAAGGGTAGCAAGCGGTAAATGCCCATGTGATCCCGTGTGTGCATCACAAATCTGGCGGGCCAGGCGGGTACGAACATGCTGAGTCATCGTTGTGATATTCCGGGTAAAGGTGGCGGCTTCGGCAATACCTTCTAAAATAGTGGCAAGATCGCGAATGGATACACGTTCGTTCACAAGGTTTTGTAAAATACGCTGCAGTCCTCCAATCGTAATCATGCCCGGAATCACATCTGCGACCAATTTTTGATATTCTTTAGGAAGCTCATCAAGCAGTTTTTGGGTTTCCGCATAGGACAGCAGGTCGGACATATTATCCTTGATAATTTCCGTTAAATGCGTTGTGACAACAGTGGCGGCATCAACAACGGTATAACCGCGGAACAGGGCATCTTCGCGGTATCGTTCATCAATCCACATGGCAGGAAGGCCAAAGGTCGGTTCCGTTGTGACCTCACCGGGCAGGGTGATGGGCTGGCCGGATGGATCAATGGTCATCATCATGCCGGGACGAACATCCCCGCGGCCAGCTTCGATTTCTTTAATCCGGACAACATACGTCGTTGCGGCAAGCTGAAGATTATCCTGAATGCGGACAGCGGGTAAAACATATCCCATATCTTCGGCAAGTTGACGGCGCAGTCCCTTTATTTGATCTGTTAACTTATTTCCTTCACCCTGGACAAGAGGCAGAAGGCCATATCCCAATTCCAGCCGAATCGTATCGATTGACAGGGCTTTTGAAATGGGTTCTTCCGCAGGAGCCGCAGGTTTTTCAGAAACCTTTTCTTTCTTTGCTGCTTCGGCCAATAGGTTTTTGGACTGGCTTAAATACCCCATACCAGCCGTGACGGCCGCCAAAAAGAAAAACGGGAATTTGGGAATGCCGGGGGTTAAGGCAATCGCCGCCATTAGGGCTGATGACATATAAAGGGCGCGGGGATATCGGCTGAACTGTTCGATAAATGCCTTATCTGCGGACCCTTCTACCCCTGCCTTGGATACTAGAAAACCGGCGGATACAGATACGATTAGGGCAGGAACTTGAGAAACCAGGCCATCCCCAATGGTTAAAAGAGTATATGTCTGGGCAGCTTCTGCGACGGTTAATCCGTGGAAAACAGAACCAATAATAATTCCGCCCACAACGTTAATAAAAACGATCAAAAGGCCGGCAATGGCATCCCCGCGAACAAATTTGGCCGCCCCATCCATGGCCCCGAAAAAGGTGCTTTCCTGGGTCAGCTCCGAACGGCGTTTCTTTGCTTCGGCCTCGTCAATCAATCCGGCGGACATATCACTATCAATTGCCATTTGTTTACCGGGCATGGCGTCCAATGTAAATCGTGCCGCAACTTCGGCGATACGGCCCGATCCCTTTGTGATAACGATAAAGTTCACGATGACCAGAATAGCAAAGACGATCCCCCCCACAACATATGATCCCTGGATCATAAAATCGCCAAACGCCTTGATGATATAACCGGCTGCGTGTGTTCCATTATGGCCATCCGACAAAATCAGACGGGTGGACGCGACATTCAGGCCAAGGCGCAAGGCGGTTGAGACCAGAAGAATGGTAGGGAATGCAGAGAAATCCAAAGGCCGCTGAATAAACAGGGCAGTCATCAAGATCATAACCGAAAAAGTAATTGAAAGCGCGATTCCCATATCAAGCGCCCATGAAGGCATGGGGACCAGCATGAACATCAGGATGATGATCATGCCAAAGGCAAAGACCAGGTCCCCGCGCATAAACGCCCCTAGTCCCGCAAATGGGCCAGAAGAAGCGGAAAAAGAGGTGGGGGTATCAGCCATGAAACGAATCAGCAAAAATAAATAATAAAACCTTTGGCAGTCTATCTGGTTTTAATGCCAAAGGCAAAGGTGGATGTCTCACCTTATCCCTCTGTTCCTGCTTCGACATTGATTCCTTCTTCCCGATACTGGGCCAGTTTGTTGCGCAGGGTGCGAATGGAAATACCCAAAATTGTGGCCGCGTGGGTCCGATTCCCCAAGGTGTGGTTCAGGGTGTTCAAAATCATATCGCGTTCCACGTCCTCTAATTTCCGGCCGATCATAGCGGATACCGCCCCCTCGTTCTGAATGGGTTTAACCGTGGATACAGGGGTGTCCTGTGGTTCTTTTGCGTGCGCAGATGATACAGCTGCGGATGGTGCGGGAGCCATTCCATCGATATGAACAGCACTGGGTTCAATTTGATCTTCAATGGAAATCAGAACAGCCCGGTGCATGGCGTTTTCCAGTTCGCGGATATTTCCAGGCCAGCCATAAGATGACAGTACAGTAACTGTCTCAGGGGCGAGCTTCTTTTTCGTCACGCCGTTCACATCGGCGTATTTATCGGCATAAAATTGGGCCAGCGCAGGGATATCGCCTGGTCGTTCCCGCAATGCGGGTAAACGTAAATTGACGACATTCAGACGAAAGTATAAATCCTCCCGGAACTCGCCCTTTTTGACACTTTGTTCCATATTACGGTTACTGGTGGCAATCAGACGGACATCCACCTTGATTTGATCATTGCTGCCAACCCTTGATATTTCGCGTTCCTGAATGGCGCGCAGTAATTTTGCCTGAAGGCTAATATGCATTTCGGATATTTCATCCAGCAGCAGGGTACCGCCACTAGCTTCTTCAAATTTGCCGATCCGGCGTGCGGCGGCGCCCGTAAATGCGCCTTTCTCATGCCCGAATAATTCCGATTCCAAAAGGTTTTCAGGAATAGCGGCGCAATTAAGGGCGATAAAGGGGCCTGATGCACGTTTGGATTTGGCATGGATATAACGGGACATAACCTCTTTCCCGGTCCCGCTTTCCCCGGTGACAAGGATTGTGGCTTCGGACGGAGCGACGCGGTCCGCGATTTTAACAACCGCCTGCATCGCTGGGTCTGACGCGATCATGCTGTTGTTTTCTTCGGTTACAGCCGCGAGAACGGCCGCGATCAACTCGGCATCCGGAGGGAGGGGGATGTATTCTTTTGCGCCATCCTGAATGGCTTTCACGGCTGAACGTGCATCCGTCCCGATACCGCAGGCGACGACCGGAATGTGAAAACGCTCTGCTTCCAATGATTGGATAAAGGGACTGATCTTTTGTTTGACATCGACCATGATGATATCGGCCCCTTTGCCATTACGCAAAGCAGCGAGCGCTTGGTCCGTATCTTCACAGTGAACAACCTTCGCCCCTTTTTGCAGGGCAATTTTACCCGCCGCACTGATATACCCTTCAAGAGCGCCGATGATCATCAAACGCATTATGTTTCGTCCTTTTTACTGTTTTAAAATTTAAAATATGTGATGCGTTGGTCTGCTGGCAATAAGCTGTTTAATTCCATTTCAAGCTTACGCGGATTTTCTTGTGCCACAATGGACAGCGCAGCCGCCTGAATCAAAAGTTTGACAAGCACGTCTTCCTGGGCATTTCGGTCCAGTTTTGCTGCCAGAGGTCCCAAGACGACAGATCCCAAAACAGCACCATAAAATGTGGTCAAAAGCCCAAGCGCCATGGCCGGGCCAATGGCGGCGGGATTATCCAAAGCCACCAGCATCTGGACAAGACCGATCAGTGTCCCGATCAATCCCATCGCGGGGGCGATTTCGGATGCCTTGCGCATCATACCGGCGGCTTTTCGATATCCTTCCATTGTGATATCGATGTCCTGGTTAATCAAACGGTCGATTTCCGACATGCTCATTCCGTCTGTTACCATTTGTACGGCATTATGCAGAAATTTATTTTTTTCAAGTTCTTCAGCATAGTTAAACAGTTGCAGCATGCCCCGTTTTCTGGCGATGACAGCCAGGTCCAAAAGTTCACGGGCAACGGTGGGTGCGTCAAAAACAGTGCGCTGAAATGACCCGGTCATGACGGGGATTGCCAGGCGAATTTCGCGTGACGTATATGAAATACACGTGGTTGCAGCTGTTCCCAAAATCACAAGAAGGGCAGAGGGGATATCAAAAAAACTAGCCTTTGATCCTTCTAAGAAAATAGCCATAGCAATCAGAGAAAGAGAAACAACAAGCGCAAACAAGGTGGATGGATCTGTATAGATATGTGGGGGGGCAATGCGTATAACAGGATCTGGACGCCCCTCAGCTCCAGGAGAGGCGGCCTGTCCCCCTGCACCAGACGTTGGCTGCGCTTGCGGACTACTATAAAGGGCGGGTTCAATACGGATCGCGTCATCAGGCATTCGGACATACTCCTTTTATATGTGCATGCATTTTGTTATGTCCGATCAGACTTGACGATCTCGGTCATCGTGACGCCCAATTTATCATCTACCACTACAACCTCGCCCCGTGCAACGAGGCGGTTATTTACGTAGATATCAATGGCTTCACCAACCTTACGATCCAGTTCAACAACGGCGCCGCGGCCCAGTTTAAGTAATTGACTGACTTGCATCGTGGACCGTCCTAAAACAGCCGAAATTTGAACAGGAATATCGTAAATAGCGGTGACGTCGCCCGCCATGGCTTCGCCAAGACCGTATGGATTTTCAACCTTTTTCTCAGTCGTATCGGTAATTTCATTCAAGTTCAGATTATTTTCATCAGACATGGCCTGGTCCCCTTTTGGTCATCCGTGTGCGTCAAGTGTGCGATGTTTCATTCATTTGTGCAAGAGTGTGTGTGAGAGCCGTAATCAGATCGGATTTCAGTTTTTCCGTATCACGTAGTGCCCCGCCATCCTGCCATTTGATATGAAAAGAACCGGGGGAGAGATCGGGCTGGGCAATGAACTGAACTTTTCCATCCAGGCTGCTGATATGGGGCTTGAGGCGGGCTGTTATCTCGTCATAATCCTGAGGGGAAAAATCGATGATAATAGATGACGATAATGGTGCATTTTCAAGAATTTGATGAACAGTCTTTTGAATTTGGTTAAGAGAAAAGGAATCGTGTAAAATGGGAAAAGCGGTGCAAAAAACATCCATAACCAATTTGGATGTTTCAAGTTGATAGGCTTTGACGCGCGCCTCTTCTTGTTCAAATAAATGTTGAATTTGAGTTGTAAGCTTTTCACAAATTTGAACAATTTGTGTATCACGTGCAGTTTGCGCTTCTTTTTTTGCCTTTTCATAACCTTCGGCGAAGCTGGCGGTTTTGCCCGCAGCGAGCTCATCTTCAGAAAATACAGGTGCAGCCGGCTCTTCGTCCTGGTAGGCGCCAGAATCAAAGTTATGAAGATCAAAAAGGTATTTATTATCTTTTCCCACAGCTTTGCGATCCAATGATTTCTATTGTATACATAAGAACATATTTATATCTATTTATAATGCCATAAGAACGGTCAAGGCTTTATTCCACGATATCATGTTACATGGTGCAACGCGATACCCGGTCTGTTTTGCCCCTGAGAATCGACGAACCAAGGTTTTAGAAGATCATTTCTTCTTCCTTGTTATTGCCTTTGGATAGAACGATTTCACCGCGGGCTTCCAGATCCTTGGCCGTGTTGACGATATACTGCTGAGATTCCTCGACATCTTTGAGGCGGACAGGACCCATTGCGGCCATATCCTCTTTCATAATCTTTGCTGCACGTTCTGACATGTTGGTAAAGAACAGATCACGCATGGTTTCGGTTGCACCCTTAAGCGCTGTCGGTAATTTTTCCTTATCACAGGCGCGGATAAGGGTTTGGATCGATGCATTATCAAGGCGGCCAAGATCGTCAAACGTAAACATAAGACTGCGAATTTTTTCTGCGGAGTCTGGTTTGTTTTTCTCAAGTGCCTGCATAAACCGGGCTTCGGCTGCGCGGTCAAGGTTGTTAAAGATTTCGGCCATCAATTCATGACTATCGCGGCGCTGGGTGCGGGCCAGGTTCGTCATAAATTCGGTGCGCATGGTGCGTTCAATATCTTCTAGAACTTCTTTTTGGATCGCTTCCATTTTCAGCATGCGCTGAATAACTTCATTTGCAAATCCATCGGGCATCAGGGCCAGCACCCGCGCGGCATGATCGGGGGTAATCTTGCTCATGATCACAGCGACGGTTTGTGGATATTCCTTTTGCAGGAAGGCGGCCAAGGTTTCTTCGTTTACGTTGCCCAGCTTTTCCC
>CAZQLB010000026.1:0-14019 GCA_964593915.1 uncultured Pseudobdellovibrionaceae bacterium | reverse complement strand
GGATGAGTCCTCGTCCAGATTGCCGTATGATCCTGAAAATGCCTTGTCCTCAAACACATCTTCCCAGCTTCCTTGGGTTGATGCGCGGGCATATTCGGTTGCACGGTTTTCAAAAAAGTTGGTGTGTTCAGCACCATTAAGCATCTGATCCATCCACGGAAGCGGATTTTTAGAAATACCAAAAACAGGTTCCAGATCCAATTGCTGCAACCGGCGATCGGAGATATAGCGGATATAGCTTTTGACTTCCTGCGGTTCAAGCCCCTCAACACCGCCCATTTCAAAGGCCAGATCAATAAATGCATCTTCGATCGTGCATATCTTTTTACACGCCTCAACAATCTCTGTTTTCAATTGATCGGTCCAGATATCTGGGTTTTCGGCGATAAATGCCTTAAACAGGCGGATCATGGACAAGCAGTGCAGTGTTTCATCCCGCACAGACCAGGTTACGATTTGCCCCATCCCCTTCATTTTATTGAAACGCGGGAAATTCATCAAAATTGCAAAACTGGCGAACAGCTGAACCCCTTCGGTAAAGGCGCCAAACATCGCCATCGTTTTGGCAATATCATGACGTGACGACATGCTGGCGGATTGCAGGAAATCATATTTATCCTTCATCGCCTTGTACTTCATAAAGGCCTGATATTCGACCTCTGGCATACCCACGGTATCCAGCAAATGGGAATAGGCCGCGATATGAACTGTTTCCATGTTGGCAAAAGCCCCCAGCATCATCTGGACCTCAACCGGGCCAAATACACGGGAATAGTGTTTCATATAACAATTATTCACCTCAACATCCGCCTGGGTGAAAAAACGGAAAATCTGGGTCATCAGATTTTTTTCGGATGGTGTTAATTTATTTTTCCAATCACGTACATCTTCGGCCAAGGGAACTTCTTCGGGAAGCCAATGAATACGTTGCTGCGTCAGCCATGCTTCGTAGCACCAGGGATATAAAAACGGCTTATAGACATGCCGTTCTTGCAGCAACGGGGAATTTGATTTTGTCACATCATCGGACAAGGGAACGGTAGGGGTCATCGTGATCACCTTTCTGATCGGGCGTTAAAAACTTAAAGCAAAATAGATTTCCCTTTTTCTTTGGGGAGATCTGCTGATTATTGACACGCCAAACATTCTTCGTATTTTGGAGATTCGCTCAATTCGGGCTGGACAGGTTCCTGGGCCTTTGACTTTTCGGATCCCTGTGCCCGTTTCCAGCTGGCATCGCTTTCTGCGCGCTGGATGGATTTGGAACGGCAATAATACAGCGATTTTAAACCGCGTTTCCATGCAAGCATGTGCAATCCATGCAAATCCCGTTTATGAACATTCGCTGGCAGGAACACATTCAGAGACTGAGCCTGGCAAATATAAGGGGTGCGGTCCGCCGCATGTTCAATCAGCCAGCGTTGATCAATTTCAAATGCTGTTTTAAAAACATCTTTTTCTTCCTGAGACAAGAAATCCAAATGCTGTACCGATCCCTCGTTTGTAAAGATGGATGACCACACATCTTCTGTGTTCATATCTTTTTCGGCCAGCAGCTTTTGAAGATGCGGGTTGCGCACCGCAAAAGATCCAGAAAGCGTCTTATGTGTATAGGCATTGGCCGCGTTTGGTTCAATACCAGGGCTCGTGTTTCCACAGATAATCGATGTACTGGCATTTGGCGCAATGGCGAGTTTATTTGAAAAACGCTCCATTATCCCATAATCTGCCGCGTCCGGGCACGGCCCACGTTCCTGCGCCAGTTTCAATGATGCTTCATCCGCCTTTTGGCGCATATGGCGGAACATGCGGTTGTTCCATACCTTGGCCATCACGCCTTCCATTGGAATCATTTTGGATTGCAGGTATGAATGGAACCCCATCGCACCAAGCCCCACAGACCGTTCACGCATCGCCGCATATTTTGCGCGGCGCATACTGTCTGGCGCCGTATTGATAAAGTCCGTCAAAACGTTATCCAAAAACCGCATCATATCTTCCATGAAATGCGGATGTTTTTCCCATTCATCAAAATATTCAAGATTTACAGACGCCAAGCAGCATACAGCTGTTCGTTCGTTCCCCAAATGGTCCTTACCTGTCGGCAGTGTAATTTCCGTACACAGGTTTGACATTTTTACAGACAAGCCCGCCATTTTATGGTGATCCGGAATTTGGTCATTCACATGATCCACAAAAACAATATAGGGTTCGCCGGTTTCAATCCGTGCCGTCAAAAGACGAATCCACAAATCACGTGCACGTACTTTACTGACAACGCTTCCGTCTTTTGGTGATTTCAGAGCCCAATCTTCATCATTTTCAACCGCCATCATAAACGCGTTCGGAATTAAAACACCATTATGGATATTTAAAGAACGCCGGTTCACATCTCCGCCGGTCGCGCGCCGAATTTCAATAAACTCCTCAATCTCTGGGTGCCAAATCGGCAGATAAACAGCCGCAGATCCACGGCGCAGCGATGCCTGAGAAACCGCCAGAGTCATTGCATCCATCACTTTAATGTACGGAATAACCCCGGTACTTTTTCCTGTTTTCCCAATTTTTTCACCAATTGATCGCAGATTTCCCCAATACGATCCAATACCGCCCCCACGGGTGGATAACCATACGTTTTCATTCCAGAGATCAATAATACTTTCCAGACTGTCCTGCGCCTCGTTCAAAAAGCAGGAAATAGGCAAACCGCGGTTTGTCCCGCCATTCGATAAAACAGGCGTTGATGGCATAAACCATAATTTTGAAAGATAATCATAAAGCCGCTGGGCATGATCGCTATCGTCTGCATAGTGCATCACAACACGCGCAAAAAGATCTTGAGGCCCTTGATCTTCGGGCTGCATATAACGATCCTCTAATGTTTCAATGCCAAAACGGGTTAAAAAACGGTCCCGGGAACGGTCAATCTGAATACGAATACCCCGTTCGGTTTGTGCGACATCGAACATACCTGTACCCCTTCCAAGGTTGATACGATTAAGAACTATATGTTGTATGAATAATGTTGTTTTTGGCCGAGTGACCACAATATATTGTGGTCATCTTCCTTCTTTCAGAATAGGTACAAGTGCGACAAAATCACAACATAGAATCTTTTCCCAACCCTGAAGGTACATACCAAGGTGTGACTCTATCAAGATATTGTTTTTCTTTTATATTCTCTTTTTCTCCACAGCTTATCCCCACTTTTCAACCATATTCTGTCATTTAAAACGAAGTGTAATTTCAAGGATTACCAAAAATATCTCTCTCTTTTCTTTCTGTTATGTCCTTTTAGAAAAGGCCGAAAATAAAGGGGTATAATGTCCAACTTTTTGATCCAAAAGATGAATTTATGGTCATCATAATGTGGGATCATCTTCCTTCTTTTTTTCTCTTCTTTACCCTAAAAAACGAATCACCCTGATTGATTCGCTCCCTCATTTGCAGGCCTTTTCGTAAAAAGAAGAGCACAGGCGGCATCTGTCAACAAGATTATTTGAAGTCCCTTGTCAAAAAACAGGATCGCACAATCCAAAATCCTGTTACACTTTTTGGTAACAGATAAAAAGGTCCCTGCCCCCGTGGTTTATTCCCTTTCCCGTTTTGGGTTTTTTTGTTTGAACACCACTTCCTTTGTGTTCATCCCCCCCTCTTTCCCCTTATTGATTTTTCGTCCACCCTTTTTCAAAGGAGCCTTCGTATGACTAAAAGATCCCGTAAACCTGCCGATGTTATTCACAGACAGGGAAAAATTGTGCATCCGGATTTTGATATACATCCCCATGCGGCCCGCGGGAAAGAAACGTGGGATCCCCTCCATGGTCATGCAGAAGATCCTCTGGCCGCACAAATTGATGCACGCCGCGACCAAAGCTATGTCAAACGAATTCGGCCTAAATCTGAAGGCCAGCGTGCGCTGATCGAATCCATAAAGGCACGTGCCCTCACGTTCGCAATCGGCCCGGCAGGAACGGGAAAAACGTACCTGGCAATTTCCGCCGCTGTCGAGGCGCTGGAGGCTGGAAAGATCGAACGGATTATTCTGTCACGCCCAGCCATGGAGGCGGGGGAAAGCATTGGTTTTCTACCCGGTGATATGCATGAAAAAATGGCGCCTTACCTGCGTCCCCTTTATGACGCTTTGGGGGATCGATTGGGCGGAAAACGAGTGCGCCAATACCTGATGGATGGCACGATTGAAATTGCGCCGGTTGGATTTATGCGCGGACGCACCCTGAATAATTCATTTATCGTGATTGATGAGGCGCAAAATTGCACGTATGCCCAACTGAAGATGCTTTTATCCCGCCTGGGGTGGCATTCGGTCATGGTCGTGACGGGCGATCCGGATCAAAGCGATTTGCTGCCGGGGTTATCGGGCCTTGGGGACATCGCGCGGCGGCTGGAAGCCGTTGAAAGCATTGGAATGATCCGGTTAAAACCGGCCGATATTGTACGCCATCCCCTTGTCGCCGATATGCTGCAGGTTTTATAAAGAACGATTTTTAGCCATAAAAAAGGGACACGATCCGTGCCCCTTTTTTGAGAGTTTTCTACGCTAGATCCCCGCTTTCGCGGGGATGACATTTGTTCGCTTTTTAAGTGAAGCGGTTATATCCGGATGTTCGGGGACCTCCAATGCATTTGCCGCCCGTCCCCTTCTGCCACGCAGAACCCATTGGCGGTGTCGTACACAACTGTCTTTGGATTTGCCAACAACTCTTCCCCGGCTTTTCGCCGACTGACAAGTTCAGATCTGCATACCGATGCGGGATCAACCTGAGTAGATTGAGATTCCTTCCCCTCTTTATCCGTCACACGATTTGGATCCCAATGCGTTGAAGATAACAGCAGCACCCCCGCCGCCGCCATAAAAATACCAATTATTTGTGGATAGTGATGATTCATTTTTCCCTCTTTTCTCTTTATAGTTGTTTTTCTTTTTTATTATATGTATATCAATCCCGTCCAAAAAGCAAAATAAAACGCCCTGGCATAGCGCCAGGGCGTCATTATTACGCAGATCAACTATTAGAAGTTGACTTGGGTACCCAGCATAACAGCTGTACCGGATACGTCATCCAGACCGTCGATTTCATGATCAACGTAGGATACGGAACCACGGAAGCTCATACCAGGACCGTAAGCATATGTAACACCACCGGTGTAACGATCGGTGTCAACATCTGTACCTGTTGTATCATCTTGGTTCATGTAAGATGCGCCCAAGGTGAAAGGACCAGTTGTGTAGTCAGCACCAACAACCATGGTCTCAACTTCATCATTAGCTGTACCTTCGTCGTCGTTCATGTATACAGCACCCAGACCGAATGCACCCATACCCAGATCGATACCAGCGTTGTATGCTTCACGATCTTTAACGGATGTGGTTTCGGTTTTAACAGGAGCAAAGGTGTAGCCAGCGCCAACAACAACGTCAACACCGCCCATGTTACCTTCGTAACGACCAGCCAAATCCCAAACTTCACGATCTGTCGAAGCTTCATCAGCTACACCCAAATCACGAGAATCATCATTGATTTGCGGGGTGTAGGAAACACCAGCTTGGAAACCACCAAATACAGGTGACAAATAGGTCAGTTTATCGGATTTACCGGAAACATCTTGATCATAGTCCATTTCGCCGTTCAGCGCGGTTGTTTGACCAGCAGCCAGAACGTCGTAGTTGAAACCAGACACTTCTTGACGGATACCATCATAGTTGCTGTCAGCAGAAGGAGCAGCAACTTGCATCAAGAATGCAGCACCATCTTCGGCACCAAAGTTAACACGGCCCCATGCACCAGAGAAGTATGCATAGGATTCATCCACGGTGAAGCCATCGCCTTGATCAGCATCTGCTTCAATGTGTGCACCAACGGTCAGACCATTGTCCAATGTTGTTTCACCGGTGAAGTGAACTTCTGTATCACGAACGATATCCATCGAACGGGCATTTTCGCCAGCATTTTCGTCTTGGTCAACATAAACACCATAGCCTTTGAAGTGGCCACCCAGGTCCAATTTCAGACCGGATTCTTCCTGTGCCATTGCGGGAGCCGCAATCGCCAGTGCCAGAACAGCAGCTGTGCTCATCAATACTTTTTTCATTTGGTTATACTCCTCTAGTTATAAAGACGTCTGACATGTCACGAGGGACTTGCGTGCGCCAGCCCACGTCAACGTGAACTGATCCCAATATTGTGGATATCTATCCACTGGTCAATCAATAACCCCCATTTTTTATCACTTTTTTAACATTTGTGACATTTGTGCAACGATAATTATAGACATAATATTTATTTATATATGCAGGTATATGTCATATATAAATGATCACTCCATCCATATGCTGTTGCCACGACACGCTTCATAGGACATTTGAATGACTATAGCTGTTTGATAAATAGAATGAACGATATAAGCGAGAACAAGACCGGACGAAAACCCGGCGCGCAGCGTACATAAAGTACGTAAGCATCGAAAAAGTCAAAGACAGGCGTGAGGGGTCGGTAGCTCTGTCCCCTTTTATTTTTTATATAGCTATATACATATGGGGGTGCAACATAAAAATCCCCTTTGGTTTTATGCCAAAGGGGATTTGAAATTTTCTATAGCGATACTTTATTAAGCCGCATCAGACAAGCTGGTCATATCCACCTTTACGCCCGGTCCCATGGACGAGCTGATGGTTACTTTTTTAATGTAAACACCCTTTGCACCGGTTGGTTTATTCCGGCCCAAAGCGTCCATAAACGTTTTCAAGTTGGACATCAGTTTGTCGGACGAGAAGCTGAGCTTCCCGATCCCGGCCTGAACAATCCCGGCTTTTTCAGCGCGCACTTCAACCGCGCCGCCTTTTGCCGAACCGATTGCCTTTTTGACATCCATGGTCACGGTGCCCAGTTTTGGGTTTGGCATCAGGCCTTTTGGACCCAGCACTTTCCCCAATTTACCAACAAGACCCATCATATCGGGTGTTGCGATACACACGTCGAAATTGATGTCGCCTTTTTGTACAGCTTCGGCCAAGTCATCTGACCCGACAATGTCGGCGCCAGCTGCTTTTGCTTCGGCTGCTTTTGCATCCTTGGCGAATACAGCCACGCGGCGGGTTTTACCCGTTCCATGCGGCAGTTCCACCATGATCCGCAATTGTTGATCCGCATGTTTGGTATCAAGGCCAGTTACAACCGCCACTTCCAAACTTTGGTCAAACTTGCGGTTTGATGACAGGGATTGCAGCAAAGCAATTGCATCGGCTGCCGTATAAAATTTGGTACGGTCAACAGCCGCATCCAGTTTTTGCATGATTTTTCCGGTCATATCCTTAGCCCTCCACCACAACGATGCCCATGGAACGCGCCGATCCTTCGATCATTCTCATTGCTTGCTCAACCGTGTTGGCATTGAGATCTTTCATCTTGGCTTCAGCGATTTCCTTGACTTTGGATTTCTTGATGGTTCCAGCAACTGTTTTACCAGGAGCGGTCGACCCTTTTGGCAGGTTCGCGCCCTTTTTAATAAAATAGGTTGCAGGGGGGGTCTTGGTGATAAAGGTGAACGAACGATCTTCGTACACAGTGATCACCACAGGAAGCGGCATGCCGGTTTCCAGTTTTTCGGTATCTGCGTTAAACTTTTTGCAGAATTCCATGATGTTAACCCCATGTTGGCCGAGTGCCGGACCAATGGGGGGTGACGGGTTGGCTTTGCCAGCCGGCACCTGCAGCTTGATATAGCCTGTAATCCTTTTGGCCATTTCGATGCTCCGATGTTAAAAGGTTGAACACGGGTGGTGGTCTTTTTTGGCAAATGACCTTTGCCTGCCACCGCTGCGCCACTCAAAAAACAATTCTTTGACCTGACACAGATCTTTGACCAATGCGCCCCCTTTGGTTACCCAAAAAGCAGGCGTTTTGGAAAAAGATAACGGGTTATACGCGAAAAGGCGCCTGACTTGCAAGAAAAAAGGGCGCATCGCACCCTTTTATTTTATCATTTTTATATGGAAATTATTAGGGTGCAGGGGATGTTCCTGCCGCTGCAGGAGCAGGCGCAGTCAAACGGTCGGTTCTTCCCCATATGGGCATGCATGTCCCACCCGAGGTTGATCCATCCGCGTTTACCGTAAAAGAAAAATTACCGTTTTTATCCGCGTTCATCGTAAGAGCCTCCCCTTCTCGACATGCGGCCCCAATGTTCTCTGCCAAGATGCGTACCGATACATCCATCGTTCTGGAACGCTGATCTGTAACCATAGCCGCCACCTGTTCACGGATGTTCTCGTCTTTTATACTTTGTAAAAAAGCCGCGTCCGCGACACGATCAGGATTACCGCGCATGTACACAGCTACCATTGTCGCCAGAACACTTTTGTCCGTGACGCCATCCCGATTCACATGGTTCAGCAAAGTATGTAGAACGGTCGTTCGTTGATCATTTGCCGCGCGGGCGTTACAGGCATCGTCACACACGGGACGACCACCAACATGCGTTACCGAACATCCCGCCGCCATAAATGCCGTCGCCAAAACGATACTTGCTTTTTTCGCAGCGCTTTCTATGTCTTTTAAATGGATCATTTTATTTTTCCACCTTATTTATGAACACACCCCGCACCCTTTTATTATGACGGATGCTTCAAAAATACACTGGGGAAATTGTTTCCCCAGTATTGTCACCCATTAAGGCGCTGGAGTAAACGTACCTTTCTGCCATACGGCGCACTCTCTTTTATTATATTCTATGCCACATGAGTTTACTGCTTTTCTATGTTCATATCTCAAACAACGTGTCATATCTTCGCCTTTATTCTCTTCGGCCGGAGTACATACCTGCGCTGGCACAGCAGCGGCAACAACTGGCGCCGAAACAACGGCTGTTTCTGCTGCTGCTTTATTTTTTCTACATACACCAACAGCATTTAGTTCACCGTCAACACAGGCTGCCGACCGTTGTTGAGCGTCTGTTAATGCACCAGATAAAACATGGTCTTGCTCAGCTGCAGCCTTTATCCCCACATATACCTTTGTAGGGTCAGAACTCTCCATCAAAATCCCAGCATTACGTTGTTTTATAGCATTATCGATACACTGCTGCACTTCAGGTGTACCACGGCCCGCATTTGCATTGGAATACCCAATGCTGAATCCCCCAATCCCAAATGAACGCAAACAGCTATTTACGAGTGCCCCGTAAAAATCCCCAGACCCTGGAACACCAGCAGCCGAAACACCGCCGCCTGGAAGAGCCCAAACGCTTGTTTTTGAACTTCCGCCGACTGCATTAGCCTGCGCAGCAGAGCTATTTGTTGGTGCTGCGCATCCGGTGCCTGGACATTGTTGGGCATCCGCATCTTTGTGCATTCCCAATGCGGCGGCGACCAAAGCACCAACAGCAAAAGATTTCGCAACCAATCCCATTTTATTTTCTTCTTTTCTCATTTTCTTTCCCTCCAAAGTTACCCGTTGTTTTGTGTTATGATGGGGGATGTTATGGCATAAGTCCCCCGCGTTTGTCAAATTTTTTCGTAAAATATTTAACACGGACACATCGCCCCTGCTGCCGCCCCTTTGCCCGTTTGGGCGCCCTTTATACGGGGGTGCGTAATATATAGGTATTTGCGACATGTTTATTCCTTTCTTTTCGAACCATACACTATATAAATAGGAATGTAAACCTAAATCTCAAAAATTTAGTTAATAATATGTTAATTTATTTGCAAAATGGACATAAAACGTCTATAACCAGTGCCAGATTTTAGATCGTATTTTAATGCTGTGCCCGCCCACGGGTTTTGTACAATAAAAAATATAAGGTGTGTAGAAAATGAACTCTGATCATCAACAATATAATAATATTCCGCCCAGAGCACGTTCCATAGAAGATATTGTTCATGACATTTTGCGCGGCATGGGGACAGGATCAAATACGCCATCTGCATATATGTATGGGTGGGGGAATATACCCGCGCCGTACCAGGCCATATCTTCTTCTGCATCTTCTTCTGCGCCAAAACGTGAGATCGCCGCTCTGTTGGACCCTTCTTTCTCTTGGAAAAAGGCGGATTCTCAAGCAGATATGATCCCTGCTCCTCAAATACAAGACCATGCCCCAAAAGAAAAAGATGGTGATACGACAGGGGCTGTTCCAGCGGATATGATTCCCGCTGTTTTCCGGGGACGCGCTGCAAAAACCGCGGCACATATATTTAAAGAGCAGCCCGTCATGAATGAATCGCACCCCCATGATGCACAGGATGAAACGACTGCCTCGCTCGCACAAACGCTGCCTATACCTTCCGATCATGATATCCCGCCCATTCCGCAGGAGGCATTGAGCGATGAGGCTGTATGCGAAATTCAAAAAGCCATCCAGAAAAACAGGGATTCTGCGCCTGTAGAACATGTAGAAAATGATGACCCTGGATATCCAGGAGGAATTGGCGATATTTTATCAGATCCTCCTGCCGATTTGCCTAAACAAAATGGAGATACGGTATCAAGAGTAAATCATGGTCACATGGCCCGTGTTCTGGCTGCAAGACGGGCGGCCGCGGACAGTGCAGGCCATGCGGCCATTAACCAGTCAAACGAACAGCCGCTTGATCTTGATTTAAGCGCGCCAAACGAAACACCGCCCACCGCAGAGGGAAAAACAAAACCTCGTTTGGGGCAATCGATCCTTAATGCTCTTATGGCTACGGCTGGTATTGCGGCATATGGCGGCGCGTCCCTTTTAGCACATCTTAGATCATCTGTATCAAAATTACCGCTCATCTCCGGATGGGGGAAAAAGAATGATATGATGCAAAGCCGCGCCATGAACTGGCGTGATACATCGTATGATAAACCAAGTGCCATCGCACGCGCATTTAATCTTGCCGCAAAAGCCGCACCCGTGGCCGGGTCCTTTGCCCTATCGGCGGGGACCGGTTTTGCGATTAAAACAGGTCTTGTCCTTGCACTGGGGGCAACCCCTGTTGGTCTTGTTGCTGGCGGCGCGGCGGTTGCTGGCGGCGCATTGACCAGTCTGGCTGTTGGCGGCATAAAAGATATGATCAAAAAACGTGCCGCGCATCGTTCAGATTCTTTTTATACAGCGCCGTCAGGCCGCAAAGAAAGCCGCCTGATGACCCATTTCAAACGTGCCACTATTGGCGCGGCCGGTGGTTTTATCGGGTTTGAATTTGGGGATGAGATTAAAGAAGGGCTGACGTCTGCATTCCATTCTGCAGCCGATTATATTCAAAATGCCGGCCATGCGATGAAGGAAATAGCGTCTTCTGGATTGGATATGATCCGGGATATGTTACCCGGCAGCACGGATATAGATACGGCAACACCCGCGCCGACGCCCGCTACCCCTGCGCCTGTTGCGGCCGCTGTCCCTGATGCCCCTGTTGTAGAGGAGGTACCACCTGCTGCTACGCCAGCGGATAAACCAGAACCGCCCGTAGAGCAGCCGGCACCAAAACAGCCGCCAGTGCAGCACCATGCGCAGCGTCCGGCAGCACCCGCACCGCAGCCCGCTACCCATGCGCCTGAACCCACCGCGATGCCACCTGCAACTGAATTCCCACGTGTTGAGGTTAAAGAACCCACAGAAAATGTAGATGTAGAAAATTCTGCAACCAACGTATCTCGTCCCAATGTTCAATTTCGGGCCACAGCGGATGGTGGTATTCAGGTTGATGTCCAGGGGAGCACCCCAAACAGCTATGTTCAGATAACTGCAGATGCTGATGGTATTCAGATTGTGGAGGGATCCGGCAATCATAGTGGCGGAGGAACCGGAGGAACCGCAGGAAATGCTGGCAATGCATCTGATACAGAACGCCAAACCGCCTGGGCCGGACACGATGCATACCGACAAGTATTTGGGTACGATTCTGTTTAACCTGTGGCCATTTACAAAATAAAATCCCCCTGCTTTGCCAGGGGGTTTTTATTTTTATTTCAGTCCTTCGCGTTTCAGCAGCGCGTCAGGTTCAGGTGCCTGCCCCCTGAACCGCACATATAATACGTTTGGATCTTCGCTGCCCCCACGTGACAAGATTTCAAATCGATATGCCGCGGCGGTTTTTGCATCATATAATCCTTGTTCCTGGAACATCGCGAACGCATCCGCGTCCAAAACCTCGGCCCACTTGTATGAATAATATCCGGCCGCATATCCGCCGCCGAAAATGTGGGAAAAGGCCGTTGATGATGGCCCGGCCATACGCGGGAAAAGAGTGATATCCGACAGCACGCTGTCTTCGAACGATTCAATGTCTTTTATGCGCGCCGGATCCGATGAATACCACATCATATCCAAATACGAAAACGCCATTTGGCGCAAGCCGTCCCATCCGGCCATAAATTGGCGGGTTTCTGTCAGCTTGCGAATTAAGTCATCCGGTAATGTTTCGCCTGTTTGATAATGCCCGGAAATCATGCGCAATGTTTCAGATTCATAGGTCCAGTTTTCCTGAATCTGTGAGGGAAGTTCCACAAAGTCCCATTTCACATTCGTCCCCGATAATGAGGAATAGGTGCATTCAGAGAGCATGCCGTGCATGGCATGGCCCATTTCATGGAACAGAGTTTCAACTTCTTCATGATTAAGAAGGGAGGGTGTATCCCCAACCGGTTTTGTATAGTTCCCCACAATCGATATGATCGGACGTTCCATCTTACCAAAATTTAACCCCTGTTCCCGATAACTGGCCATCCATGCCCCAGGACGTTTAGCGGTACGCGGATAAAAATCAGTATACAAAAGCCCCATGAAGTTTCCTGTTTTCTGGTCAAAAACCTCGAATACTTCGACATCTGCATGCCACACAGGGTAGGTTGTCTTTTTATCGAATCTGATCCCAAACAATTTTTCGAAATGATCAAATGTACCCTCTAATACTTTGGCCAATGGGAAATATGGGCGCAAGGATTCCGATTCAAAGTCATATTGCTTTTGCTGAACCTTTTCCCGCATACAGGCGATATCCCACGGTTTTATATCATCCATACCTTCCAATTCCTTTGCATATGCCTTGAGCACATCCAATTCTTGGATCGCCGCCGGACGATACGATGCAATCAGTTTCTGAATAAAATCAACAACACGCCCCGTTGACCCCGCCATACGTTCAGAAAGTACATAATCAGCATATCGGTCATATCCCAAAAGGTTCGCCCGTTCGTCTTTTAACGTGACAATTTGCCGGATATGATCCCGGTTATCGTAGGGGCCATCACATGCCCGGGACCCCAGCGCGCGCCACATTTTTTCACGTAAATTTCTGTTTTCAACATAGGTCATAAAGGGAATGGCACTGGGCGCATGAAGGGTAAAAAGATAGCCCGATGATTTTCCGGATGCTTTTGCTGCCTCTGCCGCTGCCGCCAACGCCTGATCCGGAAGTCCCTTTAAATCCGATGCGTTCTCGACATAAAGAGTAAAGCTTTCGGTGGCTTTCGTAACATTATTTTGAAATGTTGGGGCCAGGATAGACAGCTTTTCATCAATTTCCCGCAGCCGTTTTTGCTTGTCCGCAGGCAGCAAAGCCCCGTTTCGGACAAATCCTTTATATGTATCTGTTAATAACATCATCTGTTCCGGATTTAAGGACAACCGGTCCTTTTGATCATAGACCGTTTTAACCCGTGCAAATAAATCAGGGTCCAGCGATATATCGGATGCGAATGCCGCACTCATTGGGCCAATTTGTTCATTTAAAGCCTGCAGATCATCGGTCCCCACCACCGACAACTGGTTATGAAACATCAAGCCCACCTGTTTTAAACGATCAGCCGCGCCATCCAATGCTGCAATCGTGTTTTTAAACGTTGCAGGATCTTTATTGTTTTTAATCTGTTCAATATTTCCGCGCGCTTCCTTGATCGCAGATTCATAGGCGGGTAAATAATGTTCGGTCCGAATTGATGCAAAATCCGGCGCGCCATACGGCAGAGATGAAGGGGACAAAATGGGATTTGTTGTCTTGTAAGAACCTTTTTTCTGTTTTGTTTT
>CAZQLB010000025.1:0-14630 GCA_964593915.1 uncultured Pseudobdellovibrionaceae bacterium | reverse complement strand
CTCTCGGGGTGCATAGATTATGGAAAAATAAATTTGTTCGGCACGTGGCGCCGCGTCCGGGATACCGCATGCTGGATGTCGCGGGGGGGACGGGGGATATCGCCTTTCGCCTGTATGATTCCGTAAAGGGTGATGCGGATATTACCGTTCTGGATTTAAATGCGGATATGCTGGCGGTGGGCAAAGATCGCGCGATTGATCGTGGAATTTTAAATAAAATCAATTGGATACAAGGTAATGCAGAGAAATTACCTTTTGCAGATCACTCCTTTGATCGGTACACCATTGCGTTTGGATTACGGAATGTCACGCATATCGATGATGCGTTGCTTGAGGCCAGGCGGGTGCTGCGTCCGGGCGGCCGATTCTTTTGTCTGGAATTTTCGCAAGTCCAGGATCAGATGTTGGATCGTTTGTATCAAATGTGGTCCGCGCACATTATTCCGCGTATGGGGGCGATGGTGGCGGGGGATCGTGAAAGTTATGACTATTTAGTGGAAAGTATCCGTAAACATCCCACACAGGCACAGCTGGCCCGCCGTATGAAGGAAGCTGGGTTTGATCGGGTTCAGGTGATAAACCTGACATCTGGTATCGCGGCCATACATATTGGGGATGTATTTTAATATGTATAATATGCCTGCGACAAAATATAATCCATAAGGTATAAAATCGTTCTTGCAATTTTTATAATGATTGCGCATAACGGTGAGGCGTTTTTTTGGAAAAAGATTCTTCTTCTGACATCCAAAAGCTCAACCAAGGCCAAATATATAGAAAGGGCATAAAAATGAACAAGACTGTTGTTTCCGCATTTATTGCTGCTGTAATCGTTGCTGTTGCTGCGTTTGCGTACCAATCCTACACAGGCACATCCACCACCGAAGCGCCGATGCCGGCTGCTGAAATGAATGGCATTGCGTCTTCTTCTGGTGACGCTGCTGCTGCAACCGAAGCTGCTGCTGACGCTGCTGCTGTTCCTGCAACAACCGAAGCTGCTCCTGCTGCTGACGTTGCTGCTCCTGCAACAACCGAAGCTGCTCCTGCTGCTGACGCTGCTGTTCCTGCAACAACCGAAGCTGCTCCTGCTGCTGACGCTGCTGCTCCTGCAACAACCGAAGAAACAAAAGAAGAAGAAAAAGCAGCTGAATAAGTTTTTTCAGTCTCTTGATTTTCAAAATATCCCGTGCCACCGTGGTCGCGGGATATTTTTTTGAACCCTTTGTGATAAAAAAGGAATAAATATGACGTTATCTACAGCGCAAATGACTATGTATGCTCAGACATATCGCGAACGTGTGAATATTTTTGTTATGCAAATGGATCACGCCAAAGGATTACCCTTACCGACCTATGCCACTGAACAAGCTGCTGCATGCGATGTCGTGGCGGCAGTGCAAGAACCCTTTACCCTGGAGCCAGGGGACTATGCGTCAATTCCAACCGGAATTTGTGTGGAACTACCCCCTGGGTATGAAATTCAGGTACGGGCGCGTTCTGGTCTGGCCGCCAAGAATGGGATTAGTCTTGTGAACGGTCCTGGAACGTTTGATGCGGATTACCGTGGTGAGATGAAGATTATTATGATCAATCATGGTAAAGAACCGCTTGTGATTGAACGGGGGATGCGCATTGCACAGCTTGTGATTGCACGCTGCCCGATGGCAGAATGGCGTCTGGTAGATCAGCTTTCTGAAACCGCACGGGGAACAGGCGGGTTTGGATCCACTGGAAAATAACGTTCTGATCCAAGACGGGAATGTAAAAAAGCGGGAATATTCCCGCTTTTTCTATATCTTAAATCTATTTGAACACTACGCGGATGTGATCGTGTGTGACGATGTCCCGCCATGAGGTGGAGGAGCGGCAGTTCCAGCCCCCCCCGTTTGCTGCACCATCAGGCCAGCGGCAATATCACGATTTATACTGATCAAAATATCGAACTTTTCGGGTGCAGGATCAGAAAGAATCTCAACTGTTCGTTTAAAAATAAAGCTGGCCAGATTGACAATGTTGCTGCGCAAATCATTGGGACGGTTTCCATCCTTGTTCTCCAGCGCTGTATCAAAAAACAGCATCCAGATTTGACGATTAAAAGTCAGGATTTCATTGATCTTTTCGATGTTATCGGGATCCCAGTGCTGCTGTAATTCCTGCATCATATTTGCGGATTTAATTAAAACACGTGCCTCCAGCTCCCGCTGGTCAGGCGTGTGTTTTTGAGAATGATCACCGTATGTAGCCGCCGCACTTTGGTAAGGGTTTTGGGGCGGTGTTGAATTATGGTTGGGCATTACGGACTAATTCCTCTTCGTATTTGATAAGTTCACGGGCTTCTTTAAGCGCTTTATAATAAGCGTCATCTAGAATTTTGTCGTTGATCGCCATAAAGCGCAGGGCGGTCGAAGGCGCAGCCTCTTGTATTTCTTTGATCAATTTGAAATAGATGTCGTGATAGATTTTCGGATTTTTAGCCAGATACATACACTGGATCATAAAATAAACACGTTTACAAGGAGTGTCCGCTTCCTGTTCTTGCATCACGTCTTTTTCGCGCATAATGGGGGCGTCGCCGGCAATATGTAAACGCGTGCGCTGGGCGTCATTCGTTATGACGGCTGATCCGATCAATAATTTTTCGCCGGGTTTTAGGTCAATGACCAATGCCACGAGATTCTCTCAGGTTGCGCGCGGGTGTTTAAACGTGTTCAATAAGAACGTACTATCATTCATGATATCGGAAAAATGATAAACAGCAAGTTAAAAGAAATGAATATTATACGGTTACACACAAGCGATTTGGATCGGGTAAAAACTTTGGTAAAAGTACTCGACTTTACAAATGATATCAATTATTTGGAACGATGTTTGCATGACTCTGACCGTGTGGTATTGGCGGCGCAAGAGGCAGATGGAATGGAGTGCGGAATTGCCCTTTTAAATATGAAACCGTCCTATCCATTGTTTCGGCGTTTAAATATTCCGGAAATTCAGGATGTGAATGTGGCACACAATGCGCGCGGCCAAGGGGTGGGCGCGGCATTGATCGCAGCGGCGGAAGAGGTTGCGCGCGAAAAAGGCGCAAGCCATGTGGGAATCGGCGTGGGTCTTCATGCCGGGTTTGGCGGGGCCCAGCGGCTGTATGTTCGGCTTGGGTATGTGCCGGATGGGGCAGGCATATCGGATGACGAGGGGCAGGGCGCGCGCAAAGGAGAGATTCGTCCCATCGACGACCGCCTGTGTTTATGGATGGTGAAGGAGCTTGATGATGTGAACAAATAATTCAAAAGAGTTCTTGATAAAAGACTGTTGTTTTTTATTTGGTTCTAATGAGTATAGAAATGCGTTTAAACCCCGAGCTCTTCGGCCTCTAATCGTTTAATTTGATCGCGCAATTTTGCAGCTTGTTCGAATTCCAGATCGGCAGCAGCCTTGACCATTTTCGTATGCAAATCCGCAATGTTCTTCTGCCGCTGCGCGGGCGATAAATCAGGGGTCAGCGCAGGATTGCGGCCCACGTTGGCCACATGATCACCGCGTTCATAAACACTGCTCATAACAGCGCGAATATCTTTTTTAATGCTTTCTGGTGTGATGCCGTGCGCTGTGTTATATTCCATTTGTTTTGTGCGCCGGCGATCCGTTTCATCCATCGCAGCCTGCATACTTTTTGTGATCCGATCTGCATATAGAATGGCACGGCCATCCACGTTACGTGCGGCGCGTCCAATTGTTTGGATCAGGGATGTTTTTGACCTGAGATACCCTTCTTTGTCCGCGTCCAAAATCGCAACCAGCATACATTCGGGAATGTCCAGCCCTTCGCGCAGCAGGTTGATGCCGACCAGCACATCAAATTCCCCAAGACGTAGGTCGCGTAGGATTTCAATACGTTCCAGTGTATCCACATCGGAATGAAGGTATTGTACACGCAGCCCGTTTTCAGCCAAATATTCAGTTAGGTTTTCGGCCATTTTCTTTGTCAGTGTTGTGACCAGAACACGCCCGCCAGTAGATGTAATGATCTTGCATTCATGCATTAAATCATCAATCTGATTTTCAGTGGGACGGATAATAACAGGTGGATCAATAAGGCCGGTAGGGCGCACAACCTGTTCGGCAAATACGCCGCCTGTTTGTTCCATTTCCCATGGGCCGGGTGTTGCTGAAACATAAACGGTTTGGGGACGAATGGTGTTCCATTCTTCAAATTTCAAGGGTCTGTTGTCCATACAAGAAGGTAGACGGAAACCATATTCGGATAGGGTTGTTTTCCGTGCGCGGTCACCGTGATACATCGCATTTAATTGCGGGATCATATTGTGGGATTCATCAAGGATGAGCAGTGCATCATCAGGAAGATATTCGATAAGGGTAGGCGGCGCTTGTCCTTCCGCCCGGCCTGTTAAATAACGAGAATAATTTTCAATCCCTTGGCACATACCGGTTGCGGCCATCATTTCAAGGTCAAAGGTGATGCGTTGTTCAAGGCGCTGAGCCTCTAGCAGTTTTTCGGTAGATCTGAGTATTTCTAAACGATCTTTCAGATCTTTTTTAATTTGGGTCATGGCCTGCTGCATCGTGGGGCCGGGCGTGACATAGTGCGTGTTGGCATAGATCCGCACACCATCCAGTTTTTGGAACTTGTGACCGGTCAATGGATCAAATTCTGTTATGGCTTCGATCTCATCCCCAAAAAATGAAAAACGCCATGCACGGTCCTCAAAGTGGGCAGGGAATAATTCAACTGTATCACCCCGCACACGAAACATCCCGCGTTCGAATGATAAATCGTTCCTTTTATATTGCAGTTCAATAAATTTTGCGATCAACGCTTGCCGATCCATTTGGTGACCAGATTGAATTTCAATGGTGGTGCCATAGTAATCTTCCTTGGATCCAATCCCATATATACAGGAAACAGACGCAACGATAATCACATCCCTCCGTTCAAAAAGAGAACGAGTTGCTGCGTGCCGCATACGGTCGATTTGTTCGTTGATGGTCGATTCTTTTTCAATATAGGTATCGGTGCGGGGGACATAGGCTTCGGGTTGATAATAATCATAATAGGATACAAAATATTCAACCGCATTATCCGGGAAAAAGGATTTCATTTCGGAATACAGCTGCGCGGCCAATGTTTTATTTGGCGCCATGATTAATGTTGGTCGCCCTGTTTGTTCAATGACGTGGGCCATCGTAAATGTTTTTCCAGACCCTGTGACCCCCAAAAGAACCTGATCCGTTAATCCCTTTTGAATACCGTTCACAAGTTGCTGAATGGCAGCAGGTTGATCACCAGCTGGTTTGTAATCAGACACAATTTTAAATCGGTGAGAAGACAATTTATTTCCCTATCGCACAAGCATCACATGATAAAACCAATAGGTCCCGGATGCGGATGCCCCATCAACATTCGTGGGCTCAAAACACCCCGTACGTTTTCCGGACAGCACGCTGCCTCCATCCAATACGGGTTCGCCAACGGCGGTTCCATTTACCCCGGCAATTTTGGTTGTCCCATCGAAATTACCCTGGTCAACAGGCGGGGCATCTGATGCGTCGGTCGTATGGGCCAGTGCATTCAGCTGTTTGCAGACGTTTAAAGATACGTTTGGTAATACGGCGAGAAAATCAATACATCCAGATGCACAGGTCCCATCATCGCTGCGGGTAACACCAGAAATAGCATTGCCGCCCAGCATGCGCCATGCGGATCCGTCATTCGCGCCAGGAGGGGGCGAAGGCCATGACAACCCGGCGCCTGCGCGTTCAAAAACATGGCAGCTGTCATCCGCAGGGGAGCCCGCATTGGTATATCCCGCAACCACAGTGTTTTCAAAACTGATGGTCTGTTCACTGCATCCTTTTTGTAACAGGGAGGCAGCCGCCTGTTCAAATCCGCGCGCCTGCCCCATAATCTGAGAGGCCATGACCTTTGCCTGTTCCGGCGAAACACTGTCTGTATCTGTCATATCGGATCGCATCAGGGTCATGGTCAATGCTGCCAAAAGACCAATTGCAATCAAAACAATGAACAAGGCGTTCCCGTTTGAAGAAGAGCGTGCAGAAAAAGGAAAATAATGATTCATCTTGATTTTTTTCCTGGAAAAAGGCCATAATATCGCCATTATTTGAACAGAAAGAGTATAAAATGTCTATGCCACAAACGCAAAACGTATCTGAAACATCTGCTGATGGGGATCCGCGTCTGGCCAAGGAAAAAAAACTGCAGGCATTGCGTAGCGCGGGGATTGATCCATATCCGCACGTATTTCCGCGTGACTCGCGCGCTGGCGACCTTCAGCAAAAGTATGAAGGCCTGGAAACCGGCGCGGAAACGGGGGATGTGGTGCATGTGGCGGGCCGTATTATGGCCATGCGTAATTCGGGCATGTTTATCGATTTGCATGATCCATCCGGTAAAATTCAGGTGTTTTCGCACAAGGATTCAATGTCCGAAGATGACATGAAAATGCTGGATTATCTGGATCTGGGGGATATTATTGGTGTTGTGGGAACGGTGCGCCGCACCCCGCGCGGTGAATTATCGGTTCGGGCACAGAAGATTGTGATGCTGTCAAAATCATTGGCGGTGTTGCCTGAAAAACATCATGGCCTATCCGATGTGGAAATGCGCTATCGCCAACGGTATGTCGATTTAATCGTGAATGACGATAGCCGCCATGTCTTGCGGACTCGATCAACAATTATGTCAAAAATAAGGGAATATCTGACGAATATTGGCGGGGTTGAGGTTGAAACGCCGATCCTGCACCCCATTTTGGGCGGGGCCAATGCGAAACCGTTTTCAACACATTATAACGCGCTGGATCATGATTTTTATTTGAGGATCGCGCCGGAACTGTTTTTGAAACGGTTGATGGTTGGTGGGTTTGCAGATCACGTTTTTGAAATTAACCGCAACTTCCGGAATGAGGGGGTATCAGTACGTCATAACCCCGAATTCACCATGCTGGAAAGCTATCATGCCTATTTTGACTATCACCAGGTCATGAATTTGGTTGAGGATTTGGTGCGTTATGTCGTCCTGGCCGTGCATGGCAGCTTGCAAATTACTTTTGGCGATAAAGTGATTGATTTTTCAGGCCCATGGAAACGGGCGTCCATGTGCGATTTGGTGCGCGAGGCGACGGGCGTTGATTTCATGTCAATTGATAATGACGAGGCTGCGCGTGCAGCGTGTAAAAGTGTGGGTGTCCATGTTGAAAATACGGCCAGCTGGGGCCAGTGTGTTGAGGCTATCTTTGGTGAAAAGGTTGAACATACCTTGATTCAGCCCACACATGTGACGGATTTTCCATTTGAAATTTCTCCGCTCGCAAAAAATCACCGTGATCATCCGCGGTTGGTGGAACGTTTTGAAACCTATTGCTGCACATGGGAAATTATCAACGCGTTTACCGAACTGAATGATCCAAAGGTTCAGTACGAACGTTTCATGGATCAGGTGCGGCAGCGTGAAACTGGCGATGATGAAGCGCAGATGCTGGATCAAGATTATGTGACGGCGTTGGAATATGGTCTGCCGCCATGCGGTGGATGGGGAATGGGTGTGGATCGTTTAATTATGATTCTGACCAATTCCCACAATATCCGTGACGTGATTTGTTTTCCGACCTTGCGACCGATGAAGGAATAAGACGATCTCTTTATCTTTGGTTAAAAGATGACAATTATTTTAAAGAGTTAAATAAAAAACCTCGGTCAGAAGCCGAGGTTTTGAACATGACTATTCTTGCCGTTTATTTATTTTTATATGTAAAATGAAGGGACGGAGTTGCGATCTAAGGCTGCCTTTGGCTTTTTCGGTGTTCACGTACTTTTATGTACGCTGCGCACCGGATTCTCGCCTGGTCTTATTTTCGCTTACCGTTTATTTCATTTATCAAACAGCTATAAAGATGTCATGCCGCCATGGATATTGATGGACAAGGTTGATGATAAGTTTGTGCGGCGTGTAGTAAATTTGCCAGTCGGTGGACAGGCCGAGGGTAAAAAGGATTGTTTTTGGGTAAATGATTGTAAATATGTTTAGGGTCTTGTGCATCAATAGCACTGATCGCGCAGATCGTTTCCAATACTTTTTCTGGAATCCGATTAATATACAGCATTTCGAAGTGAGCCATAATGGCTAGTGCCGCGTTATAGGGACGTAGTTTTTGAGGATTTGGAATAAGGGTTATTTCACCCTTCTCATTTTTTTCTTCTGTCTTAATAGTCCAATTGTGCCCCATTTGGGACATGTGCAGGCGAATGGTCAATCCTCCCTGGTTCATCCAAGATGTGACGATGGAGTTTATGTCCAATGTAGAAGGGGGGTGGTAGAAAGGCTTATTGTTATTCGGCCTTACAATACGATCATATGCTTTTTTAAGTCCCATTTTCTTTTACCCTCTTATTTATTATTATTTAGGTAGGACTATGAATGAAGTGATAGGAAAATTGCAAGTTTTTTTGGTAAATTGACAAAGATCAAAGTGTCACATCCGGAAATCTTTTACGTTTATCCCAGATCACCGTAGATAGCGATGGTTTATTCACTTTGATAAAGGAAAAAATGATGAAAAAACTGATACTTGCGCTTATGACTGGGGCCGTTTTGCTTCCTGCTGTACCGGCTTTTGCTTCTTGTGACGATTGTTTTGCAAAAAAAGCGGGCGATTTTATGATTCGGGGCCGTGCGATCGTTGTTGCGCCATCTGAAGACATTAAAAGCAGCGTAAACGGATCGTTGGATATCGATAATTCAGTTGTTCCGGAACTTGATTTTACATACTTCTTTACAGATCATATCGCAGCTGAGTTGATTGCAGGCGTGACCCCGCATGACGTAAAACTGAATGATTCCACACTTGGGAATCTGGATTTGGGAAGCGCATGGTTGCTGCCGCCAACGCTGACCGTTCAATACCACTTTGATCCGGTGACGTCCGCACGTTTGATGCCATATGTCGGGGTTGGTTTGAACTATACCCGTTTCTTTGGTGCCAATGATTGGGTGAGCCCAGTTGGTAAAGTCACTTATGATGACAGCATCGGCGGCGCGCTGCAGGCAGGGGTTGATGTCCCGCTCAGCCAAAATTGGGCGTTCAACATGGATGTTAAAAAGATCTGGATTAAACCAGATGTAAAGGTTGTGACGGTATCGAACGCCCGCGTGGATGCTGATGTAGATATCAATCCATGGGTTGTTGGGGTCGGTTTCGCCTATAAGTTCTGATTTAGCTCCTCTTATCAGAACGATTGGTTATATCGCCTATAGATAAAATCCCTGGGGTTTCCTCGGGGATTTTTCTATAAGACAATCGGATAAAAAATGGCGCCAGAACGCGCTTGTTTCGGATTATGTCATTTTTAAGTCTTTTAAAAGCGTGACTGTTCTTTTTTCTCAATCTTGCGTAGACTGGGACAGAGCAGAATATAAAAAGGGACCAAGAGGAATTATGTCAGGTTTATGGATCGCTCTTTGGGCGGGATTATCTATATTTATCATGGGGGTATTCTTTTGGACGACCCGTGCCTTGATCGTCCAAAAACAGACGTGGGCGGCCTTTGCACGGCGCAGGGGATTCAAATGGAATGGCCGAAAATGGCTTCAGGGACCAGTTTTAACGGGCCGAATCGGGGATTGCGACGTTTATATATCGTCGGAGGAGCGTGACCATCCGGGTTTTGAAGGTCGCCGTTTTGTAACAATATTACAATTATCAAAGACACATATAATGCCCGGATCTTCCGCAATCGGGACAGGGGATTACGGCGCATTTGTGGATGGAATGGGGGTGCGGGATGAGCTGCTCCTTCCGTTTTCTGACCCTGACGTGATCGCACGCGTCACATGCCGATCCGAAGATGCCGCGCAGGTACAAGATTTTTGGACAAATCACCGGACATCGTTATTAGAGAATCTGATAAAACAGTCCCGTATAAATATATTGTTTTTATTTGATAAATCGGACGTTTTGCTTCGAATTGAAACAGTAGACCCTATGCTGAAAGAGGGGCAGCTGGATAAGCTTTTAGAGGGAACGATGGCGGTCTTGCGTGGCATCATGCAGGATGTATAAGGGCGTTTTAATCATAAAAGATAGATTTAGAAAATAAAATCAACTAATTGATTCTAAACAAAAAACCGCAACGGACGTCCCTTGCGGTTTTTTAAAGGAGAAACACAAAACGTGTTCCTGAGAATATGTATATAATTACTGAGCGGCTGCCTTTTGATCTGTGCCGTCCACATCGGCAGCAACCTGCATTTTTACAATTTTATCTGGATTGGCAGGCGGTTCGCCTTTTGTGATTTTATCCACAAATTCCATACCTGATGTTACTTTTCCCCATACGGTGTATTGTCCATTCAGGAAAGAACAGTCGTCAAAGCAGATAAAAAATTGTGAATTTGCGGAATTCGGATCATTGGTGCGTGCCATACCAACAGCGCCGCGGCCAAAGTTTTCATCGTTAAATTCGGCTGGTAGATCAGGTAAATCCGATCCGCCCGTTCCGGTTCCCGTGGGGTCGCCGGTTTGGGCCATAAAGCCCCCAATCACACGATGCCAAATAATTCCGTCATAAAACCCCTTGCGGGCCAGGGTTTTGATTTGTTCCACATGTTTTGGTGCCTTTTGCGGTAGCATTTCAATAACAACGCGGCCATCTTTCAGGTCCAGGTATAAGGTATTTTCAGAATCAGCCGCGTTTGCGGACGATGTCATCAGGCCAAGGGTCACGATTACACTCCAGGTCAGGCGTTTCAGGGAAGAGAGGTTGAACATTTCAAAATTCCTTCTATGCTATAGATGTGATACCTTATTGGCACAGCCATCCCACCTGCATCAAGGATCAAATATGCCTGCACGAATACTTATCCACGCTCTTTTTATTTGTTCTTTCTTTCTTTTAACAGGGGATGGATGGGCCGCAGGGTATGGTCGGCCCGAATTGCAGATCGTTGCGCAAATCAAGGAACGTCCCGGTAATATTGCGGTTGCGCCGAATGGGCGCATCTTTATCAGCGTCCATCCGTTTGATAACCCGATATATAAGGTTATGGAATTATTGCCGGACGGGACAACAAAACCCTACCCGAATGAAAAATGGGCGGCTGCGCCCAGCGCGGGCGGCGTTGGATTATCGGCTGTCATCCATCTTAAGGTGCTCAAGAATCTTTTATATATACTGGATAACGGTGATAAGCGAACCCAGCCAAAGCTGATGGCATGGGATATCGAAAAAAACAAATTATATCGGATTTGGTATTTACCCGCGCATGTGAACACCGTTCAGTCATTTCATCAGGATTTTGTGTTAACCCCGGATGGCAAATCAGCCTTTATTGCGGATATGGGGCAGGCGGATTTGGCGGGAAAGGCTGAACCGGCTTTGATTTACCTAAACCTTGAAACGGGTGAAGCGGCGCGCCGTATTGTCGATCATGATGGGGTTAGACCATCCGGAAAGCCGATGGTTGCGGCGGGCGCCCCTTTAATGCTGAGCAAACAAGGGCGGCAGATCCCGCTGCACCTCGCGCTTAACCCGATCGCCATGGATCCAAAGGGGGAGTGGGTTGATTTCGCACCAATGGGACAGGGTCCGCTTTATAAAATCAGAGTATCGGATTTAACAAATATGACGATGGAGGGGGATCTATTGCTATCGAAAGCAATCCTGATTGGGCAAAAACCTGCAAGTGACGGTATGATTGCGGACGGCTTTGATAATATTTTTATCACATCTGTGGTGGATGGTGCGATTGGCGTCATCAGTAATAAAGGCAAGTATACAACTTGGATCCGGGATCCTCTTTTATCCTGGCCCGACGGGATGGATTTTGGTCCGGATGGCGGAATGTATGTCACGGTTAACCAGCTTCATCTGGCCGCGCCCTTTAACGGCGGAGAAGATAAATCAACACCCCCCTATATGATTGTTAAAATTACCGGTGGGCGCCCGATGTAGAAAAGATCTCTTCTATTGTCTTTCTTGCGTAAGATGTTAGGGTCTCTCCATAAAAGTATATAAAAAATAATAGTGAATGTAGTGAGAATATAAGATGTTAGATAGAATTTTGAGTTACTTTTCAAAGTATTCGTCCCGTTCAAAACAAGCGTTTAAAGATATTCAGCCGGGTGATGTGTGCATTGATTGTGGCGCAAATGTTGGTCTTGTCACGCTTGAAATGCTCAAAAAAGGAGCGGTTGTTCACGCCTTTGAACCGAACACATATGCTTTTGCAAAACTACAAGAAAAGACAAAAGAATATGGCTCTGCCTGTAAAATTTATAATGCGGGGGTATGGGATCGACAAGATAAAATGAAATTGTATCTTCATGAATGGAGTGATCAAGATCAGGTAAAATGGTCAACAGGATCATCTTTTGTGGAAGAAAAAGAAAATGTCCGATCTGATAAGTATACAGAAGTGGATGTTATTCGGTTATCTGATTTTATTCAGAATCTGAACACAAGGGTGAAAATGCTTAAAATTGATATTGAAGGTGCGGAGTATGAAACAGTTACGGATTTGATCAAAACCGGCGTTTATCAAAATATTGATAAAATATATGTAGAGACCCATGCCCATAAAATAAAAGCGTTAGAAAAGAAGGATCGAGATCTGCGTGATCTGATGAAAGAAAAAGGGATAAAAACAATCAATCTAGATTGGTTATAATAAAAAAAGGGGATATTATCCCCTTTTTTATAAGACCGAATATATCGGGATAGGAGATCTATCCCGATTATTTTTTAATCATTTAATTTATCGTATGGACCGGGGTTGCGGCCTTTTTCCATGTCGGCCCCTTCGTATTTTGTGCGGCTTTTCAGATACACATGGTTTTCGGCATAGGTCATAGCCGCGCGTTTTGCAACATCATAGGGAACATGCTGAACCCGTTCCCAACCCTTGTACGCCATGCACCCTTCGAAATCCGTATAGGGCAGTTGTTCTGAAAGCAATGCGCCGTCCCGCTCCGGCGTATCCCAATCCATCAAAGATTGGTGCGCCGCATCGGCGGTTGTTGCCGCGTCTTTTTTCTCGGTCGGGAAGGCCCCCTTGATTTGGCCCAGGCGTTCCAGTTCGCCAAGTTCAGCAACGCAATGCGATATATCACGGTTCAATGTTTGCTGCGCTTTCTCTCCTTGCATCCAAATGGCCGATGTGGTGTCAATGCGCTGCCAATACATACCCTTTTTTGCAATCTGACGTTCCACAAGGCGGACATCGCCCGCCGTGCCATATGTCGAGCAGGCCGCAAGCGTGAGCGGCACAAGAGAAATCATTAAAGGGATAAGTTTCAGGCGCATGTTTTATATAATCCTTTTATGTATTGAATCGGCCATTCCTTGTTTCAAGATATCAAGATGAAAGGATCAGCACAATCCGAAATTATTGTTATTTCTGACGTTCAGGAGAGGAGGGGGTATACCACAAGGTTTCCGGCACAAATCCCCAAAGGGGGATCGCTGCGGGAAACTGATACCCGCGCCGTAAAGCGATCAGATCGGCAGGGTGGTGCCCCCACATAATGACATAATATCCATCCAGAAGGGCGCGGTCTAGGTCTCTGGTCATTTGGCGCAGGTCGTCACGTGTTGTTGCCTGGGCAATTCGTCCGGTCAACTGATCAATATCCTTTGAACAAATCCCAGCATAATTAAACCCGCCAACGACATCTCGGGCGGCACACCCCCAATTATTGATTTGCTCGCCGCCAGGGGATAGGGATGCAATCCAGTTATAAGAAACCATGTCAAAGTCATAGGTATTCAGACGATCCCGGAAAGCGGCGGCGTCCAGGGTGCGCACACGAGCAATAATACCTAATTTTTTAAGGGATTGGAGAAAGGAAAGGGCGATCTTTTCCTCTTCCGGGGCGCCGAGTAAAATTTCAAAGGTCAGGGGGGTTCCTGTATCTTTGTGAACGCGTTCTCCTTTTTGAATAATCCATCCGGCTTGTTTTAAAAGAGTATCTGCCATTAAAAGAGCACGGCGTGTCCCGCTGGTAGGTAAGGAATGAGATCCAGCAGACACAGGCGGGGCAGATAAATCTGTGTTCGGAAAAAAACTATCCGTACGTTTTAATTGATCTGTATAGAGGTTTTTATTCACCCACTGAAAATCAAAAGCCAGGGATAACGCCTTGCGCACCTGGATGTCCTTAAAAAGAGGATTTCGGGTATTCATGATCAAACCGCGGACCATTTCGGCCCTGTGATGGGGGATGGTGTGCAGAGTGATATCCCCTCGTTTTACAGCAGGGATATTATACCCTGTACGCCATTGCTGAATATTGGTTTCACGCCGGAAATCAAGCCCCCCTGATTTAAAGGATTCAAATGCAATCCCTTCATCCCGATAATAATCAAAAACTAGTTTTTCAATGTTATTCAAGCCGCGGCGCACAGGCAGATGATGCCCATCGTGCTGAAGTGGTTACTGCGCTCGCGCGTCTCACGCTCTGGCGGTCTCGTGACTTCAACCTGAAACTTTCCTGATGAAATCATGCCGATTGTCTTGAGTAACTGGTCGGGTATTTTTTCTGCGTACTCGAGATAATCGGGAAGCGCACGGAGTATTGATTTGCCGTCGCGCGCAAGTG
>CAZQLB010000024.1:12663-14684 GCA_964593915.1 uncultured Pseudobdellovibrionaceae bacterium | reverse complement strand
ACCTATCATCTGGCCGCCATGGTGGACGATCACTTTATGCATGTCACCACCGTGGTCAGGGGCGAGGAATGGATTTCATCTGCACCCAAACATATGCTGCTGTGGCGTTATTTTGGATGGGAGGCGCCCAAATATTTACATACTGTTTTGCTGCGCGATGCCCAGAAACGGAAACTATCCAAACGATCGGGCGATACGTCTGTGCGCTGGTTTGAATTACAAGGTTATTTACCAGAGGGATTCCGAAATTTTATCACCCGTGTGATGTGGGCTCACCCAGAGGAAAAAGACATTTATTCGTATGACGAATTTACGAAACTGATGCGATATGACCATTTGCAAGCCACTGGCCCTGTTGCGGACTTTGCTCTTTTGGGATTTATCAATGGGAAATATATATCAGAAATGACTTCTGATAAACTTTACAATGTGTTATGTGACTATTTTGACAAATTACTTCAGGAAGGCCAAGGCCTGAAACTGGAAATTTATAATGGTGAACAGCGGGATACAATCGAATATACACACGATACGTTAAAAGCGTTCTCGGATGCGATGCGCCGTGATCCGGCGTATAGCCAGCGCGTCTTTGGATTGGAACCCGAACGCCTGCGGCGCCTGGGCGATGTATTGGATCAATACAGCTTTTTCTTCCAGGATTTGTACGCCCCGCCATCCGCCGACATCTTGATCAAAACAGCGGGGTCGGCTGAAAAAGCCCGAATCGTTCTGGATCGTTTTATCAGTACGTATCCGGCAAACGAAACGCATGATGAATGGGAATCGCGTCTGCGCACCATTTGCGATGAAATGGGTGAAAAGCCAAAACCCGTGTTTATGAGTGTGCGACTTGCCGTCAGCGGCCGTGAAAAATCACCGCCCGTTTATGACATTGCCCAGATTTTAGGTCCGGACGAAGTTAAACGCCGGGCACAGGTTGTGCGCGATTGCCTCCCTTGATAATATACATAATACATAATACATAATCTATAAAATGTAGATCCGCGGTTTATTAACCATCCTTCAACTGTTATGCGGCAGAATGGAGAAGTTCGTCACCTTCTTCCACACCGCTTTGACAGCGATATCTATTTTTCATAAAGGATTTTAATCATGACCGATACCCCTCAGCACACCTATACTTTGACAGATGACGCGACCGGTAAATCCGTCAAACTTCCCGTCGTCAAGGGTACGATGGGCCCTGAAACCGTTGATGTGCGAAAATTATATGAAGAAGGCGGTATTTTTACCCTGGACCCCAGTTTTTCAGCTACAGCATCCTGTAAATCCCGCATTACCTATATTGATGGGGACAAGGGTGTCTTGCTCCATCGCGGTTATAAAATCGAAGAACTCGCAGAAAAAAGCACATTTCTTGAGGTTGCTTATCTTCTTTTAAACGGCGATCTACCGAGTAAACAGGAATTTAGCGACTTTAATTACAACATTACGCACCACACATTGGTGCATGAACAAATGCAATTCTTTTTGCGCGGGTTCCGCCGGGATGCGCACCCAATGGCCGTTATGTGCGGTTTGGTTGGCGCGATGGCGGCGTTCTATCATGACTCCCTCGATATTCATGATCCGCGTCAGCGTGAGATTTCGGCGCATCGTTTGATCGCGAAAATGCCAACCCTAGCCGCCATGGCGTACAAATATTCGGTTGGTCAACCGTTCCAATATCCACGCAACGATTTGGGGTTTGCGGAAAACTTCCTGCATATGTGCTTTGCGCTGCCGGTTGAACCGTATAAAGCAAGTCCCACATTAGTCAAGGCCATGGATCGTATTTTAATCCTGCACGCCGATCACGAGCAAAACGCATCCACATCTACCGTGCGCATTGCTGGATCGTCACAGGCCAACCCGTTTGCCTGTATCGCCGCCGGTATTGCATCGCTTTGGGGTCCGGCCCATGGCGGCGCCAACCAGGCCGTGATCGAAATGCTGGAGCAAATCGGCCACAACGACAACAACCCCGAGTTCCTGCGCAAGGTTAAATAAAAGCAGGACAA
>CAZQLB010000024.1:0-12653 GCA_964593915.1 uncultured Pseudobdellovibrionaceae bacterium | reverse complement strand
TATCCGCCGCGTGAAGAATAAAGAAGAAGGCGTCCGCCTGATGGGCTTTGGTCACCGCGTGTACAAAAACTTTGACCCTCGTGCAAAAGTGATGCGCGAAAGTTGCCACCAGGTTCTGGCCGAACTGGGAATCAAGGATCCCATGCTGGATATCGCGATGGAACTGGAACGCATTGCGCTTGAAGACGAATATTTTGTACAGCGGAAATTATATCCAAACGTTGACTTTTATTCAGGCATTATTTTGAAAGCCATGGGTTTCCCAACCAGTATGTTTACCGTGTTGTTTGCGGTAAGCCGCGTTGCTGGATGGATTTCCCAGTGGAAAGAGATGATGGAAGAGCCGTCAAATCGCATCGCGCGTCCACGTCAGGTTTATACCGGTGCCGCCGAACGTCCCTATGTGGATTTAAACAAGCGATCATAAAAAGTTTCGTCACAAAACATAAAAAACCCTCGGGTCATTCCCGGGGGATTTTTTATGGTGACGTTATTATTTTTTTACGATAAAAAATGCGATCATACCCCGGATAAAAATCCGTAATTCTAGCGCATTCAGTATATCCCATTTTTTGATAGAACGTTGTCGCTTGAAAGGACATTGTATCAACAAAGGCAGAATAATAATCAACTGATGGGGATACCAACCTCACCCGCATCTAAACCACCTTGAAAGCCAATAACATATCTGTGACATCGCTTTTTTCTAAATCTGGCACAGGCGTCTTGCCGATATACCAATCATATACATCTGGATCCTGACAGGTGAGCAGGCGGTCATACGCCGCAAGTTGATCCGCCGTCATGTGCGGCACATGCGCCTGGGCAAACCGGCCCATGATAATATCCATTTCCCGGGTGCCGCGATGCCAGCTGCGGAATATCAACCGTTTGCGCATAATTTCAATATCATTCGTCATATTTATACTCCTGTATACGCGATTCTTATGTCATCGCGATATCTTCGCGTTCTTTAAAAACTATACTATACTGTCGCCATGAACCAAAACCAACAGCAAAAAGGTACGCCCGCGCCGCCCACCCGCCCGATTGCATTATCTGGGATGTTCCGGGGGATTCAAACCCTGCCGGGCATTGGGGCCAAGGTTGCGCAAACGCTGGATCGCCTGATCAAAGGGCAGCGGATTATCGATCTGTTGTTCCATCTGCCTATTGATTTGATTGACCGGACCTATCGCCCCGACCTGCACCACGCGCTGGCTGGGAAATACGCAACCCTATCCATCGAGATTTTGGAACATAAACCCAGTCATCGCCCCCACCTGCCCTATCGTATTATTGGGACGGATGGTGTTGGATATATTGATCTGATCTTTTTTCATGTGCGCGGTAATTATTTAGAAAGCCAATATCCGGTGGGCGGAACGGTAACGGTTGGCGGTATACTGGAACGTTTTGCCGGCAAATGGCAAATGGCCCACCCGGATTTAATCCAAAATACGAATCCCGAAAATGACACGGCGTTTTGCCCCATCTATCCCCTGACGGCGGGGATCACAAACAAGATGATGGTTAAATATGTCGCCGAAGCCCTTAAAACCCTTCCCGATCTTCCTGAATGGCAGGATAACGCGCTTTTAACTCGGGAAAAATGGCCGGGGGCGATGACCGCGCTTAAAACCCTTCACACCCTGCCGAATGGGGGAGCTGATTTATCGCCAAACGCCCCTGCACGCCTTCGCCTTGCGTACGACGAGTTACTGGCCGATCAGGTCACCATCCATTTTATTCGCCAGCAAGAACGCATTTTCAATGGACGTCGTTTTACAATTCCGGCCGCGCTACGGGATCAATTTTTATCCAAACTTCCCTATCAACTAACAGGGGCGCAAATCCGTGCGCTTGACGATATTGACCGGGATATGCAAAAAGGCGAACGCATGATGCGCCTGCTGCAAGGGGATGTGGGGTCAGGCAAAACGATTGTCGCGGCATTAACGCTTTTAACAGCTGCCGGAAATGGGGTCCAAGGTGCCATTATGGCCCCAACTGAAATTTTGGCCCAGCAGCATGCCAAAACACTGGTCCCGCTTTTTGATTCTGTCGGAATAAAAGCCATCACATTAACAGGTCGGCACAAGGGTCAAGCCCGCGCGCAGATCCTGGATCAAATCGAAAAAGGAGATGCACAGATTGTCATCGGCACTCATGCCCTATTTCAGGATGGCGTCGTATTCCAAGATCTGGGGTGCGTTATTATCGACGAACAACATCGATTTGGGGTGCACCAGCGCGTAACTTTAACCAGCAAGGGAACGGCCCCTGATGTTCTGGTCATGACGGCAACCCCTATCCCGCGTACGCTGGCGCTGACTTTGTTCGGTGATTTGGATGTCTCCGTCCTGGATGAAAAACCGCCTGGGCGCAAACCCGTTGATACAAGGCTCATCCCGTTGGCAAGGTACGACGATCTTGCTCAAAAAGTGGCGGATCAAGCCAACAGCGGGGTTCAAATCTATTGGGTTTGTCCGTTGGTTGAGGAATCTGAAATTCTGGATCTGTCAGCAGCCACAGAACGTTATGAGGATTTAACAAAGAGATTCCCATCCCTTCGGATCGGACTGGTGCATGGGCGGATGAAGCCATCTGAAAAGGATCAAATCATGACCTCTTTTGCAGAGGGGCAGATTGACATTCTGGTTGCCACAACGGTGATCGAGGTTGGGGTGAATGTCCCGAATGCCAGTATTATGGTGATTGAACAAGCGCAGCGATATGGCCTGGCCCAGCTGCACCAACTACGGGGCCGTGTGGGCCGCGGTCATGTGCAATCATTCTGCTTTTTAATGTATAACCCCGACTGTTCCGAAATCGCAAAAGAACGTTTAAAAATCATGCGCGAATCGGAAGATGGATTTTATATTGCGGAAAAGGATTTAAGTTTGCGCGGGGCGGGTGATATTCTGGGAACCCAGCAAAGCGGAATGATGATGGGACGATTTGCCGATCTGGCCCATCATGCTCATCTTTTGGACATGGCACGGGATGATGCCCGCGTTCTTCTGGATCTGGACCCGGATTTAACCCGCGAACGCGGGAAGGCCATTCGTCACTTGCTTTATTTTTTTGAACGTGACCAGGCTATCCGCCGCCTACCGGCCGGGTGATGCACCCGGATATTATAGCTATAAACGATTCTGCGCAGATTCCATATTAACCAGGAATAACAGCCGGCATAGTAAGCACCGCTTTGTGCAGGGGGGCGCCAGAACGATGACATGTTTTTTGAGATTTTTCATCTGGTGAAAAAAGAACAGATGCCAGTTCCAGGGTTGTATTGTCGCCGATACGATCATCAAACAGAAAAAGATTATTCACAATTTCTCTATACCCCACGGCTCTTAATAAATCCTTTTTAGATGGATCCAGGGACAGAATATATCCGGCCTGTATGAATTCCTCTCTAAATGAGTCGGGAGAGCCCGGCGCAGACAAAGCCGCCATAATATAATTAAAGGTTGATGATGGGGAAAAACGTATAAAGCCCCGGCCAAATTGATCCACATCAGTGATTATGTCACGGACATCATTCCCCTGGAGTTTATGGGCCATCTTCATCCCCATAGCGGCGCAAAAGGCAAACTCAGGTGATAGTTCAATTCTCTTCTTATCCATTTTACACCCTCTTTTCTATAAAAAAGAGAATATAAAAATATATAATGAATATGTCAATGTATTTATAAAGGTAATTTCTGGTCGTATGCGCCAATTTCGGGGAATTCAGCCGCAAACGTTTCGTCAATAAAGGCGAACATATCCTTCATGCGGGATTCGGACACCGGACTTTCCACAACAATGGATAAAACAGGCTTATTTGATGATGCCCGAACCAGCCCCCAGGACCCGTCTTCAACCATAAAGCGAACACCATTTACGGTATTGATATCCACCACCTTGTGCCCTTTCAGGGGAATTTCCCCTTTATGCATGGACTCTATCTTCGCACGCAGACGATCCACAACCGCATACTTCACCTCGTCTGCACATTCGGGCTGCATCGTTGGGGACAACCATGTGGTTGGCAGAGTGTCGTATATGTCTTTTAAGGTTTGCCCTGCCTTGCGATCCAACATCCGGCATATGGCAATTGCGGATACCAGCGCATCATCATATCCCCGGCCATAGGGCGCACCAAAAAAGAAATGCCCGCTTTTTTCAAACCCCGCAAGGGCCCCAATTTGGTTTGAACGGCGTTTAATATAGGAATGCCCCGTGATCCAATAATCCGTCCGCGCCCCCAAGGATTGTAAAACAGGGTCCGTATGATAAAGACCCGTTGATTTCACATCCGCCACAAAAACAGCGCCGGGATGCAAAGCCGCCAAATCACGGGCCAATAAAACCCCCATTTTATCCGCAAAAATCTCGTGCCCCTGATGGTCCACAACCCCCACGCGATCTCCATCCCCATCGAATCCAATCCCGATATCGGCGCCATGCATCCGCACCGCATCTGCCAGGGCATGCAGCATCGATAGATCTTCGGGATTTGGATTCCCGTTTGGAAAGGTATAGTCAAGGGTACAATCCTGTTCGATCACATCGCATCCAATCGCACGCAGAGCATCCGGAGCAACAAAGCCCGCCGTACCATTCCGGCACCCCACAACAACACGTAAAGGGCGGTTGATCGCTCCGTCCTTTGCCGCATCCGCAATATACTTTTCGCGCATACCTTGATGATAGGTGTACTTGCCCCCCGCTTCAGCCTTAAGATCTTGAGACAGTACGCGCGCTTTCAGATTACTCATTTCTTCCGGACCAAAGGTCAAAGGGCGATCAACCCCCATTTTGATCCCTGTCCATCCATTTTCGTTATGGCTGGCTGTCACCATTGCAACAGCGGGCACATCCAGTTCAAATTGCGCAAAATACGCCATGGGTGACACACAAAGCCCAATGTCATGCACGTGACACCCCGCCGCCATTAACCCGATGACAAGCGCGTGCTTAACCTCGGATGAATAGGACCTGTAATCGTGCCCAACCACCACACCGCACCCTGCCCCATGTTTTTCGCATGCCATATTCCCAATAGCTTGCCCCAGCAAAATGGTCCCCCTGGCATTGAGCTGCGATCCCCACAGCCACCGGGCGTCATATTCGCGGAACCCTGATGGCGCGACGAGCGGCTTTATTTCATAATCTGGTGTATTTAGCTTGATATTATTTGTCATATTATTACCTAGTACGTTTGCTTTATCCTGTTTACAAGCGTACAAGAAAATAAGTTGACGAAGCGTTAGCAAATAATGTTTGACTGGCTTTCCGTCTCTAAATTTCTGAACATCCCTATATAATCCGGAAAAAAGTAAAATAAGTCCTTGACGAATCTCTCGTATCTCCTTATCTTCGCCCTCACATTACGGCGCGCCCGTTATGGCATTTGCCATCCGTTGACTGCGTAGCTCAGCCGGTAGAGCACTCGACTTTTAATCGAGTGGTCGTGGGTTCGAATCCCACCGCAGTCACCATTTTTTCATAAAAAACAGTATATTATATTGCTTTCTTAATACGCGTTTGCATGTTTGTTCTTCCCCCACCGGTTTTCCTTTTGAATTGATTTATCTTGTTTGTCTGGTACTCTGATCATCCGAATAAACATGAGGAGCAAGAAAATATATGGAACACCCGTTATGGATATGGGGCGCATTTTTGGGTTTAGTCCTGGCGCTTTTGGCACTGGACCTTGGTGTTCTCAATAAAAAAGACCGAGAAATCGGGGTTCGTGAAAGCCTGGTTCTCAGTTCTTTTTATATCTCCGTTTCTTTATTGTTTAGCCTGTGGGTATGGCATCAATTTGGAGCGGAAAGCGCAAGCCTTTACCTGACGGGTTACGTCGTTGAAAAAGCTTTGGCCCTCGATAATATTTTCGTTATTTCTCTGGTTTTTAGTTATTTTGCCATCCCGCGTATCTATCAGCACCGGGTTTTGTTCTGGGGTATTTTGGGCGTGATTATCCTGCGCGGGATTATGATTGGCCTGGGAACAGCCCTCATCACCCAATTTTCATGGATCCTTTATATCTTTGCGGCGTTCCTGGTGTATACCGGTTTCAAAATGCTATTCATGTCCGATGATGCGCCGGACATATCGAATAATTTTGTTTTAAAATATATGAAAAAACATTTTCGAACAACCGATGAATTACACGGTCATGATTTCTTTGTAAAGAAAGAAGACCCAAAGAACCCAGGTCAAATGGTTTGGTTCATGACCCCGCTGTTTGTGGCTTTGGTTGTTATCGAATTTGTGGATGTTATTTTCGCAGTTGACAGCGTTCCGGCCATCTTTGCCCTGACAAACGATCCTTATATTATTTATACCAGTAATATATTTGCTATTTTAGGGCTGAGGTCTTTGTACTTTGCACTTGCTGCAATGATCCACCGTTTCGAATATTTGAAACAGGCTCTTGCCCTGGTTCTGGTTTTTATTGGCGGGAAAGTCTTTGTTGCGGAATTACTCGGCCTTGATAAAATTCCTGCGCCTGTCTCTTTATCCATCACATTTGGATTGATCCTGGGGGGTGTTTTATATTCTTTGTACAAAACAAACCAGGACGAAAAAAAAAGTATTTCAAACCAATAAAAAAAGGGGGAACAGCGCCCCTTTTCTTTCCCGTGCCCTATTCATAAAAAGTTATTAGCGTTCGTTGATATCGATCGGAACACCCGGTTGATCCTTTGTTACCCGGATACGCAGCGCAGATTTAACAGAAGCCACGTTTGGCGCCGCCGTTAGCGTCTGGGTTAAAAACTGCTGATATGAATCCCAGTTCTTGGCAACAATCTTTAACAGAAAGTCGGCCTCCCCTGTCATCATATGACATTCCCGCACTTCGGGCACCGCATTCATCGCCTCTTCAAACTTTTTCATATCGGCTTCGGCCTGGTTCGTCAATTTCACTTGCGTAAACACTGTTACAGTATAACCAAGCGCTGCGGAATCCAGTTCTGCGTGATAAGATTTAATATACCCTACTTCTTCTAATTTCCGAACACGGCGCAGACATGGCGGCGCAGAAATACCCGCACGCTGAGCCAATTCAACGTTTGTAATCCGACCATTATTTTGAAGATCGTTTAGAATTTTCCGGTCAATTCGGTCCAGCTTGTGACGACGCATCAGGTTCCCCGCTCGCATAAAATATTATTATTGGAAACAAAAAAACTATTTTGGATTTATATCGATAGAGAAAGATTATTACAAGACTATACTTTTTCCTTTTTTTATGCTTTTGATCATTTTTACTGTTCTGCTTTATTTTTATTTTGTTATGTCAATAGAAAATCCCCTCATCTGGATCCTATGCGAAAAAGGCCTTACGGGCACCGAAAATCAGTGCCGCGCGGTCGCCGATGCCTATATGGAGATGTTTCCCAAATCCGCCCAGCCGCCTATTATTCACATTAAACGTATCAAGCTGCGCTGGCCCTGGACATTTCTTTCGCCTTTTATCCGGTTTTTTGATGGCCCGCACATGCTTGCAGCTGACAGCGATTCAATCTTGCCCGATCAGACCGATCATCTGCGTTGGCCGGATATATTAATCTGTGCAGGTCGCAAGGCGGTTGCACCTGCCCTGTGGATCAAACGTGCATCAGGCGGAAAAACCTTTCTTTGTGTTTTGCAAAAACCCTATATTTCACCAGCCTTATTTGACATGGTAGCCGCCCCTTTTCACGATCAATTATCGGGATCAAACGTTATAATCACAGACGGCGCACCTAATCTCATCACATCTGATCGTCTTTTGGACGCGCACGAGAAATGGGGCCCTGTCTTATCCCCGCTTCCAGCGCCGCGCCTTGCTGTTTTGATCGGAGGGATCAGCCGCACATATACGTTCACGGCGGACGATCTTGACGCTATGATCGCCCGTATCCAAGACTGGCAAACGCAATATCATGGGGGGGTGATGATCACCGTATCGCGGCGCACCCCCACCGCGTTTATCAATCGTATTCAGGATGCCTTTGCAGGTAATAGCGCCATTATTTATACAGGCACAGGGGAAAACCCCTATCACGGTTTTCTTGCCTATGCTGATTATATTATGGTGACGATCGACAGCACATCCATGATATCCGACGCCGCGTCCACCGGAAAACCTATTGATTTTATACCCCTTAAGGGGGGATCTTCTCGATCCAGCCTGTTTTTAAACCATATGAAGGCACGCGGTATTGGCGCCTTTCAAAAGGATTATGTCAGGCTACAAGACGCAAAAAACGTTGCTACTGCGATTAAAGATCGTTTTTTAAAAGAGAAATAAAAAGAATATCTTGATATTTACATAAATATTTTGTAATATACAAAGCATAAAAATGAAAAATGAGGTGTGTTCAATGGTTCAATCAATTTTTAGCCGATCCACAGACTTGTTGCATTCAGTTGACAAAGTGTTAACGGACGTTGCAGACGCGAAAAATATCACTCCTGATGAAAAAAAGACACTTCTTCTCAATACACTGCAATGTCTATCGTCTCTTTCCTTGGTTGCACAAGAAGGATCCGAGAAACTAGCGGTCATTGATCTGGCCGCACGCGGCCTGCGCATCATGGAAAACAATAAATTGATCACCCGGGCTGAAATGGTAGATATTCTCGCCGCATCTGAATTCCCAGATGACTCCATTGGTTTGATCCTCACCAAAGCCACACAAGGGAACCAAAAGACAGCGGCACCATTAAAAACCCCCGCACTTACGGCTTGAAACCGGATGTCATACCCCTTATATCTATGGGTATGACACATACACACAAAACATCTGTTCTTATTATTGGTTCGGGCCCGGCCGGATATACGGCGGCCATTTATGCGGCCCGCGCCAACCTTCATCCTATTCTGGTCCAGGGGATGCAGCCGGGCGGCCAGCTGACCATCACAACGGATGTCGAAAACTTTCCCGGCTTTGCCGATCCGGTCCAGGGCCCATGGCTCATGGAACAAATGCAAAAGCAAGCCGAACATGTCGGGACAAAAATTATAACCGACTATGTCAGCCGTGTTGATTTTTCGGCCCGCCCCTATACCGCTTTTGGTGAAAGCGGCGATACCTATGTGGGCGAAACCGTGATTATTGCAACGGGCGCCAAGGCCAGATGGCTTGGTCTTCCATCCGAAGGGAAATTCCGGGGATTTGGTGTTTCGGCTTGCGCCACCTGTGACGGATTTTTCTATCGCGGCAAGGATGTCGCTGTGGTTGGCGGCGGTAATTCAGCTGTTGAAGAGGCTTTATTCCTCACCAACTTTGCAAATTCTGTCACGTTAATCCATCGCCGCGATACTTTGCGCGCTGAAAAAATTGGACAGGATCGCTTGCTTGCACATCCAAAAGTACGGGTTATCTGGAATCACGCTGTTGATGATATGCTGGGGGATCCCGCGAATGGCGGTCTTTCTGGCCTGCGTTTGAAAAGCACCGTTGACGGTTCGATCCAGGATATCCCCGTTCACGGCATGTTTGTCGCGATCGGCCACGATCCCGCAACCGATATTTTTAAAGGCCAGGTGAATATGGACGATCAGGGCTATATTCTGACCGCGCCAGACAGCACGGCCACAAATATCCCAGGCGTCTTCGCCGCCGGCGATGTCAAGGACAAGGTTTATCGCCAAGCTGTTACCGCCGCCGGCATGGGATGTATGGCGGCATTAGAGGCCGATCGTTTCCTTGCGCATCAAAAATAATGTAAGACACATTATCTCATTTGGTAAATGGCTAAAAAAAGCCCCCAGAATAATCATCCTAGGGGCTCTTTTTATTTATTGATTCATTCTCTATGCAGCGGCAGCGCCATTTGACTTGAGCGCGGTACAGAATGCGCTAATCCGCTTGCACGCCTCAATCAAATTCTCGGTTGATGTCGCATAGGAAATACGAAAGGCTGGCGACAGGCCAAAGGCCGCACCATGAACCGCCGCAACCCCTTGTTCTTCTAGCAAAGCCGTCACAAAATCCTCATCGTTCGCAATATGTTTACCCGCTGGCGTTACCTTTCCGATACAACCCGAACAATCCACATAAAGATAAAATGCGCCTTCCGGCATCGGGCAGGATAGGCCCACGCATGCATTTATTTCTTTAAAAACAAGATTACGGCGATCCGTATAGGTCGCACGCCATTCGTTCAGAAATGTTTGGTCCCCGGTCAAAGCCCCCAGGGCCGCTGCCTGGGAAATAGATGAGGCGTTCGATGTCGAATGCCCCTGAATGGCAATCATTGCTTTAATAATTTCCTTTGGGCCAGCGGCATATCCAATGCGCCATCCGGTCATGGAATAGGCCTTTGACACCCCATTCACCGTTAATGTCCGGTCAAATAACTTGGGTTCAACAGCCGCAATGGTTGCAAATTTAAATCCGTCATAGACCAGATGTTCGTATATATCATCCGACATCACATAAACATGCGGGAAGTCCAGTAATACAGCCGCAAGCGCGCGCAGCTCCGATTCTGTATACGCCGCCCCTGTTGGATTGCTGGGTGAATTCAGCATCAGCCATTTGGTCCGCGGTGTTATTGCCGCACGCAGCTTCTCCGGTGTGAGTTTATAATTCTCCTGCGCACTGCAAGGGATAACAACAGGTTTCCCGCCAGCCAATTCTACCATATCGACATACGATACCCAATAAGGCGCCGGGATAATCATTTCATCGCCCGGATTCATAGTTGCCTGAATCGCATTGAACAAGACCTGTTTACCACCCGTGCACACAATGATTTGGTCCGCTGTATAGGTCAGGTTATTATCCCGTTTGAATTTCTCCGCAATCGCCTTGCGCAGTTCGATTGTTCCTTCTACGGCGGTATATTTTGTTTGCCCCTTGTTCATGGCATCCGCCGCCGCCTGTTTAATCCATGCGGGCGTATCAAAATCCGGTTCCCCAGCCCCCAGACCAATTACGCTTTTCCCTTCTGCTTTCAGTTCAGCCACGCGTTTTACAACGGCCAATGTGGGGGATGGTTTAATATTCGACAAACGATCAGCGATTAAGGACATGGGGCGTTCTCCTCTTTTTATATAAATATGTAACAAGATGTGAGATGACCTTAGCCCCTTTATTCCTATACTTCAATGCAGTACATATACTTTTTATAGGAAATAAAATAACTTTTTAACTGCATGAGGATTTTAAAAGCTATGTCCGCAACACCTGCCCAAACCCCCGCAGCCCCCGCCGATCGAAACCAGGAAATTCAGACTTTTTTATCCGGGACATCCTTTGCGGGCGGCATGCTTGTCCCTTTGCGGATTGATACTTCTGTCCGGCGTTATTATCGCATCACAAAGGAGGATATGGGTGCTGTTTTAATGGATGCCCGCCCTCCGCTTGAAAACACAGACGTGTTTGAGTTCATGGATCATAAATTGACCCAAATGGGATTTAGTGTTCCACAAATTTATGCCACAGACCATAAAAACGGCTTTGTCCTAATGGAGGATTATGGGGATGATCGCTATTTTGAACTGATCCATCATAACAAGGTGCCCCTGGATACGTTAATGGACCTTGCCGTTGATTTTTTAATTGAAAAGGCAAAGGCAGATCCCGCCATCGCTCTTGAAGGATCTGTTGCCTACAGCGATGATTATTGGATGATGCGTGTGGAACAATTTCTGTTACATTACGTCCCCGCGCACCCCGAAATACAGCTGAGTGAAGATGCCATTTCAGATTTCAAATCTATCTTTCGCCGTCTGATTACATCCGCCCATCACTTTCCGCCTGTGCTTTTGCATGGTGATTTTGGGGCGCAGAATTTATTTTACCTGCCCGATCGGCCAGGGGTTAAGGCGCTGGGGGTCATTGATTTTCAGGATTTAACAGATGCGCGCGGGAATATGATTGGATCACCGGCTTTTGACCTTGTTTTCTTTTTACAAGATGTGCGCATGTCCTATCCAGATGGGATGGAAAGTCGTTTAAAGAAAAGGTTTATAACAGGGACAGGAATTCAAGACATCGCCGCCTTTGACACCGAATATGCCATTATTGGCGCCGCACAGGCCGTTAAATGCCTGGGTCTTTTTGGGCGACTGGGATATCGGGATGGACGATCTGAATATCTGGATTTTATCCCCTATTGCTGGCGCAATGTTCGTGAGAATCTGAAAAACCCGGCACTGGCCGAATTAAAGACATGGTTCGAACGGAACATTCCCGAATTCATTAGAAATCAATAAGTATAGAAAAACCCCAGAAAAGAAACTTCCTGGGGTTTAAAAATATCTATAAAGGATATTAGCCCAAATCTTCCAGAGAATCGATCCCGGTAAAGGATGCCTGCTGCGTCCAGAAACGTTCCAGCGATTTCATCACGCCCAACGCATCCGAAAGACGAGCATCCGGCAAATCTGCAGCAGGAAGTTTGGTCACATGACGCGCCATCATCTCGTCAATCGCCTTGTGCAGCTTAAGGCCCTTGTCGGATAATTTAATCCGAATAGAGCGTTTATCGTGCGGGGAACGTTCCTGAATCACGTATTCCATTTCAACCATCTTTTTCAGGTTGTATGATACGTTGGATCCCAAATAATACCCACGCAAAGTTAATTCACCCACGGTCATTTCATCTTGACCAATGTTATAGAGAATCATCGCCTGAACGTTGTTGATATC
>CAZQLB010000023.1:2751-14832 GCA_964593915.1 uncultured Pseudobdellovibrionaceae bacterium | reverse complement strand
CCGATTGTTTTATCCCCTGGTACATCTGTTGATAAACTGGATGTATGTGCGCTGGTTTTATTTGAAAATAGCCGTAATGGGATGAAGGTTACGAACCTGTCTGAATACTTTCCGGGCCAGGCCGAAATGGATCGGGCCTATGGGTTTGGACTTTCGTGGGCGCAGGGACAAAAACAGAATAGCCGTTGATATAATAAAAGGAAGAAAAGTATATGTCAGATCTGGATGAATTAGGGAATGTAGCGCCGCAAAATGATCGGCCCATGACGGATGAACAGCTGCAAAAACAGACGGGCATGCGCACGATTGCGGCGGGTGAAACCGTGCATCTCAATCAGCTGGACTATTCCTTGAAACGCTTGATGATTGGTGTGGGCTGGGATATTCCGGGGGCGGAGCTGTCGGGTATCGATGTCGATTGTTCCCTGTTTCTTTTAGACAAGAATGACATGACGCGTGAAGATAGCGATTTTATTTTTTATAATAATCCAAAAGGCGCGAATGAAGCGGCTCAGCATTTGGGGGATAACCGTACAGGTGCCGGCGACGGCGATGACGAACAAATGGTTATTTCATTAAATGATTTGACCTTTGATGTGATTAAGATTGTTGTTGCGATTTCGATTTATGATGCGGACATGCGGGATCAAAGTTTAATGATGCTGAGTAACGCATATGTTCGGTTTGTGAACGACGAAACGGGCGAGGAAGTGATCCGCTACCCTATTGTATCTGAATTTACTAATCCGCGGGCCTCTGGGTTAATTGCGGCGGAATTGGTGCGTGAGGGGCCTATGTGGCTTTTGCGCGCACTAGATGAACAGGTAGAGGGCGGGCTGGCCCCCATCGCAACGCGGTACGGTATGATGGTCACGGGGTGATGGGAGCAGGGGGGCTATGGGGTTTCCTTTCCCTTTTGCGTACTTTTTAAAACCCGCGTTTGCTGGGGTCTAAAAGTTGTTCCGGGCGAATCGTTGGGGTACGTTTGCCGCCGCCGGCGGTGCCGGATCCATAGGTATCATAACTTTTAAAGATGCGTTCGATCAGTTCATCGATGTCGGGGACGGTGCCGTTTGAAAGAGATGCTGTAACCGCAACAAAAAATTCGCCCGCCTTTTTTTCCCATTCGTAATATTTTCCGCTGGCGCTTTCCCCTTTTAATTTCAGGATATCGGGGGTCCAGTTTCCATTTAAATCTTTTTTTGCATGAAAAAACAAGATGGATGTGGCCCCCATCAGATCACCGCTTGATGATAAAAAACTAGATGTTGTAACGCTGGCCTCTAGCGCATCGCTATATTCATTCATGCTGCATTGAGCCGTGCAGGTGGTATTCGATTTTTCATCATCGGCGGACCACATTTGGCTGTCGTACGGGCCCATGGGCTGGTCAATACCCATCATGGCGAGCAGTTCGGTTAAAGGCACTTTCATAGGGTCAACCTATCAGCCCTTTTTGTAAAAGCCAAGTAAAAAGTGAATAGAATCAATCAGCCGTTACAGATATGGTGGTCATGTCCGCAAGCTGGATCGACAGGTTTTCGCCCGATGTGACGGCCTGTGCGCTGGTGATAACCCGTCCGTCAGCGGCTGTTTTAACAACGGCATAGCCGCGGGATAACACGCGGGTATAGGATAAACTATCCAAAAGGCGGGTCAGGCCCGATAATCGCTGATCCGTTTCCTTGATTCTGGATAAAGCCGTGCGGGTCAGGGCGATTGTCTGCAGGTTCAAGATCTTTTCCTGCTCATCCACGATTTGACGCGGGTGACGCAGACGCGCGGCGCATTCCTGGAAACGGGCTTTTTTGGTATTCAGCAGGGCAAGGGACAGATCCTGAAGCCGGATGTGCAGGTGATCCAGGCGCTGGGCCGGGATAGAGAGCATGCGGTCCGCGCCAGACAGAGGGGCGGATCCCTTGTCCAATTTTAACCGGTATTCGCGGATCAATCGCTGCAGCCCTGCGGCCAGGCGTGCCGATAGGGTATCGGTTGTATAGATGAGGTCGGCGCGTACTGGAACCGCCATTTCGGCGGCGGCGGTGGGCGTGGGCGCGCGCTGGTCGGATGCATAGTCAATCAGGGTTGTGTCTGTTTCATGACCCACCGCGGAAATCAATGGGATGTCACTGTTTGCAGCGGCGCGCACAACATTTTCGTCGTTAAAGGGCATGAGATCTTCGAATGAACCGCCGCCGCGGGCCACAATAATGACGTCGGGTCTTGGAACGTTACCGCCGGATGCCGGGATTTTATTCATACCAATAATGGCGCGTGTGACGTCATCGGCGGCGGTGTCACCTTGAACCGCGACAGGCCACAAAACCACATGAACCGGAAAACGATCCGACAGGCGATGCAAAATATCCTGAATCACGGCCCCGGTTTTGGATGTGATGACACCGATTGTTTTCGGGACAAGAGGCAGGGAGCGTTTACGGGAGGGGTCAAATAACCCCTCCGCCGCCAATTTTTGGCGCCTGTCTTCCAGCATTTTTAAAAGCGCGCCGCGGCCGGCCAATTCCATTTGTTCAATAATCAGCTGGTAATTGGACCGGGCCGGATAGGTGGTGATTCGGCCTGTGCAGATGACCTCCATCCCTTCTTCGGGTTTGATGTTCAGGCGCGGAAGCTGGGATTTCCAGCAAACGGCATCAATAACGGCCTGATCGTCCTTTAGGGCTGTATACAGGTGGCCCGATGCCGGTTTTGCAACCTTGGATAGTTCTCCGCGTACCCGGACGCGGCCAAAACTGTCTTCCAGCGTGCGTTTTAAGGCACCGGCCAGGTCGGAAACGGTCATTTCTGGCGCGTTTGACAGGGGTGTAGAGGTGAAAAGATCGTTCATGGCCCGAGTATTCCACAAAAATCGATGTTTAGGGAGAGAAATTTCTTTACAAAAAATGTCTAATCGCTCACCATAATAAGTGATATGTGCAGACGACATTCTAGCGTTGATTTTGAAAAGGCCGGGGCAATATTTTTGCCGGATGGCCCCATCGTCGACCGCCGTGCCCGGCCTGTTCTAACGCGCCAGCCGATATGCAAGTCTGATGGTCTGATTGTAGCATACGAAGTTTTCGCTGATCTGATGGCGCGTGCCCCCCGCCATGGTAATAAAGAAAATGAAATCCGACACCTTGAAGAAACAGGCGGTATTATCAATCATGACCTTTCTGCCTTGCGTTTGATGGCGGCCTGTTTTCGGGATGGGATCATTTCCTGGGATGTAGGGCATAATCCACTTTATTTTGTAAATATATCTGCAAAAACCCTTGAAAAAGAAGGGGTTACAGGTCAGCTTTTATCTATCCTGACGAATGAGGGGACGTGTTTTAAACCCGCTATCGGTATTGAAATTACGGAAACGCATACAATTGAAAATCATACTGCGTTTCATGATAATGTCAAAAAGTTAGCGGAAAATGGTATTTGTGTCTCTTTGGATGATATGCCAAATGGTCTTGGGGTTGGGGCGCGGTATGCGGATGCAAACGGATATGCGGGGTATGTCAAAATTGACAAGGCCGCGGTTAAAACAGTGCTGGATGTTTCCGGTGATGTTGATTGTCTGAAAGAGGGGTTGTTAAAGCGGATTCTGGGTCAGGCTATCGATCATCAAAAAACCCTTATATTTGAAGGGATTGAAGAGGAATATCAACGTAATATCTTATCTCGTGTTTTTCCGGATGCTTTGTTCCAAGGATACCTTTTTGGTCGTCCAGAACCTATTGGAAAAGTTAATAAAAACGCATCACCGGCGCTGGGCGAAAAAGGTGCGCAGGATATCCCCGCACCGGTTGCTTAAATCCCCTTCCAGGGGGCCGATGACTTCTGGCCGATGATGGCACGTTGGCTGCGTATAAAATGTTCCCCCATGTAAAATACCCCCGCCTTTTGGGTCACTGGCCCCAAAAATAACCCGCTTTATGCGCGCAAAGGATAGGGCGGCGGCGCACAACGCACACGGCTCAAGTGTTATGTATATATCTAGGTTCGGGATGCGCTGGGCACCTGCGGCGGCGCAGGCCGCGCGGATCACCATGACTTCGGCATGGGCGGTGGGGTCGTTTAATTCCCGGGTTCTATTACCGTCCCGGGCGATAATGGTATTGGATTCTGGGTCCACGATGACCGCGCCGATGGGCACTTCGCCCCGCGCGGCTGCTTTTTCAGCCTCTTCCAGAGCGGCACACATATAGGTATAGTCAAGGTCATTAAGCAATGGGATTATCATGAACAAAGATCTAAACACATCTGGACCAAAACACAATACAGCAGCATCCGCGCCGTCTGATCGCGAACGTCTGGCAAAGCGGATGGCCGGGGCTGGGCTTTGTTCCCGCCGTGTGGCCGAAGAATGGATCGCAGAAGGTCGGGTCAGGGTGAATGATGAATTGATCACCACGCCCGCGACTCTGGTGGGACCTGATGACGTGATTGTTGTGGATGGAAAACGGATTGCGGGGCCATCGCCGCTGCGGCTGTTTTGCTTTCATAAACCGGTGGGGCTGATTACCTCGCACCGGGATGAAAAGGGTCGGGCAACGGTTTTCGAAGGGCTGCCGCCTGAATTACCCCGCGTGATCAGTGTGGGGCGCCTGGACGTGAACAGTGAAGGGCTTTTACTATTGACCACATCTGGGGCATTGGCGCGGTATATGGAACTGCCGGTAACCGGGATGGCGCGGACGTACCGGGCGCGGGTGCATGGGGGGGTGGATCCGGCGAAATTGGAATCCCTTCAAAAAGGAATAACGATTGAAGGGGTTCGGTACGGTCCGATTGATGCATTTTTGGAACGGTCCGGGCAAAGTAATGCATGGGTGCGTGTCACGATTCATGAAGGGAAAAACAGAGAAGTGCGCAAAGTTTTGGCGCATATTGGATTGATGGTGAACCGCTTGATCCGTGTGGGGTATGGCCCGTTTGAATTGGGGGCATTGCCGCGCGGGGGGATCACAGAAATCCCGCTTGGAAAAATCAAATTAAAAATGCCTGATTTTTTTAAAGCAGCGCGTGCCCGGACCTGAAAAAGAAAGCTTATATATGCGTATTACAGGTGGTTTTTTACGGGGGCGACCCTTGATATCGCCGGATCAAAAAGATCCCGTGCGTCCCACATCGGACCGTGCGCGCCTTGCTATGATGAACATGCTGGAATCGCGCGGATTGCTGCGTGGGGCACGGGTGATGGATCTTTTTTGCGGCACAGGGGCCTTGGGGCTTGAGGCGCTATCACGCGGCGCGGCCAGCTGTATTTTTGTGGATGCGCACAAAACTTCTTTGGATTTAGCGCGGCGGAATGCACAAGGTCTTGATCTTTTGTCATCATCTTCTTTTATCATGTCCCATGCCGATGCGGTGTCTGTAAGACCCGCGGATCATGCGTTTTTACCCGCTACGCTGGTTTTTATGGACCCGCCGTATCATGAAAATCTGGTTTCAGGTGCGTTGTCTTGCCTGATCCAAAATAAGCTTGTGTCGCCAGATACGGTTTTTATGATTGAAACAGAAAAGGAATGGACAGGATCATTCCCGCTGGGTACGGTCGTTTTGAGCGAAAAAGCACACGGGATTGCGCGGGTGACGTTACTGGCCTTTGATCCGGATATTGAAATACAAGAGGGAAAAAGATGATGTTTTTTGATGCTGCAAAGGCTGCCTTACTCGGGCTTGTAGAGGGGCTAACAGAATTTATCCCCGTATCCTCGACAGGGCATTAAATTGTGACTCAGGCCGCATTGTGGGACCGCACCGCTGTGGATGGTGTTTTTGCCGTCTGTATTCAGGTGGGATCGATATTGGCGGTGATGTGGGTGAAACGCGCGATGATCATGCGGATGATTCATGATTTTATTTTTGGAGGGCCGGGCCGCGCATTGGCTATTCATATTCTGATTGCCTTTTTTCCCGCCGTGATTGCAGGGGTGCTCTTTCATGATTTTATAAAAGGTGTTTTATTCTCGCCCTTCGTGGTGGGGGTTAGTTTGATTGGTGGCGGTATTATTATGCTGGCGGTTGAACGGCGTGCACCGCCGCCAAAGACAGAAGACGTGATGGCATTTTCCCCGCTTTTGGCGCTAAAGGTCGGTTTATGCCAGCTTTTTGCCTTAATTCCCGGGGTGTCCCGGTCGGGGGCATCGATTGTGGGCGCTCAATATTTAGGGGTGTCGCGCGCGGCGGCGACGGATTTTTCCTTTTACTTGGCGATCCCCACCCTGATGGGCGCCGCGGGTTATGATTTGTATAAAAACCGTGATTTGGTGCGCATGGATGACATCGGGATCTTTCTGGTGGGAGGGGTATCGGCCTTTTTATGCGCGCTGGTCGTTGTGCGGACCTTGATTGGATATGTCCAAAAACACGGATTTGCGCCATTTGCGTATTACCGTATTGCGTTTGGGGCGCTGGTTTTAATTTTGGTGTTCTTGAATATCCTGTGATCTGGTCCTATATTGGGTTGGGGTCTTTTCATTTTTATGTGTTTTGTTTAAAGGAGCAAGTCTATGTCCACATCTTACCATCCTGTTTCCATTTTCTTTCATTGGGTCATTGGCGTTGCGATCATTGTTCTGCTGGGGGTTGGTCTGTATATGGCGGATCTGGAGCCATCGGACCCTAATAAGTGGCCGCTTTATGGTGTGCATAAAGCAGTTGGGATGACCGTTTTGTTTTTGGTGGCTTTGCGTATTATTTGGCGCGGGATAACCCCGCCGCCTGCTGCTATTGAAACGCAAGCTTTGTGGGAACGCGGCCTGGCAAAAGTTGTTCATATTCTGCTGTACATTGGCATGGTGATGATGCCTGTTTCGGGTTATGTCATGTCATCAGCGGGTGGGCACCCGATTTCAATTTTCGGATTGTTTGATGTACCTCTGTTGGTTGGTAAAAATGAACAGATGGGCGGCATGGCGCGTGAGGCGCATGAAATCGGTGGAAATATCCTGATCGCTGCAATTGTGCTTCACTTTTTGGGCGCGATGAAGCATCATATAGTGGACCGCGATAACACCTTGGTTCGTATGTTGCCGATGATTAAAAAGCGGTAGAACTGGGTTTATACCCTAAGGAGGCCAGAATGGAATCTAAAGAAGTCTTAGAAAAAGTTGTTAATTTAAGTATGGCGGCGGTGGAATCCAGCGTATCGTCTGCCCATATTTTATCGGATACAAGAGAAGTTCAGATCGCGGCTGTATCAATGGCGGGCGCCGTGGATGAATTGGTTGCCTCTATTGGCGGGATCGAGGGGAATGCACGTCAATCTTCCTTGGCTGTTGGAAAATCAAATCAGTTATCTGCCGGGGGACTCGCTGAACTTCAGGGGTTGCGAACTGATATTTCCGATACGGGACAAGTCTTTGACGATATAACAGGCAAAACAAAAACATTGCAAAAAGATGTTATGGAACTTGTGAATGTTGTTGAGCTGATCTCTAAAATCGCCAGCCAAACAAATCTTCTTGCATTGAACGCGACGATTGAAGCGGCGCGGGCTGGTGAACATGGAAAAGGATTTGCGGTTGTTGCAAGCGAAGTGAAATCATTGTCGCGTCAAACGGCAGAAGCAACAGATACAATTAAAACTCAGATTGAAACCCTGAATAAACAATTTGGGATGATGCTTGATTCTGTGACGGGGGCTCATCACAACATGAAAATGATTGTTGAGAAATCCAAGAAAGTTGATGCTGATTTCCAAGAAATTGGTCATCATTCTTCTCATATCGCGGGCCAGATCGAAGAACTGGTCAGCGTGATTGCTCAGCAACGGGAAGCTGTTGAATTGATTGCCCAGGGGATGTCCACGGTTCGTAATAAATCAATTGAAAACCTTGAATCTGTTGAAAAATTAGCGGAACAGTCGGATTCAACTGTGAGTATGATCGAGGAATGGCGTCTTCACCTTGCAAACGAAGATATTGAAAACAAAGTTATTTATTTGGCGCAGGCCGATCATCTGCTGTGGAAGAAAAATCTATTAGATATGGCAATTGGGCGATCCAATAAAAAGGCGTCTGATTTAACAGATCATACGCTTTGCCGTCTGGGAAAATGGTATTATGGAGATGCCAGCTTGCCTTTCCGTTCTCATCCCGCGTTTCACTCCATTGAAAATCCGCATAAAATGGTACACCACTATGGGATTGAAGCGGCGAAATGTTTTGAAAACCATCAGATGCAGCAGGGAATGGAGCTATATAACAAGCTTGAGGAAAATTCAAACGCAGTGGTGAAAGGGCTTCAGGATTTGCTGCGCCCCGCATAGTGCCTTTTTCTAAAGGGGCTTCGCAGAGTCGTGTAAAAGGGGTATGATTCGCATATGAGAATTCTGTATCACCTTTTGGTTCATCCTTTCTCGCGCAAAGTACGTATTGTCCTTGCGGAAAAGGGGTTGTCATTTGAATTGCGTGAAGAAAAAATATGGCAGCGCCGAACCGAATTTCTGGCTTTGAACCCTGCCGGGGATGTCCCTGTTTTGGTTGATCCGGATGGTGTTGTGCTGGCCAATTCACAGGTTATATGTGAATACCTGGAAGAACGGTATCCTGAGGTTAACTTGCTGGGGGTGGATCCAGTGGGGCGCGCAGAAACCCGACGCCTTGTCGCCTGGTTTGATTTGAAATTTAACCGTGAGGTATCGGATAACCTGCTGGGTGAAAAGGTCATGAAACGTTTTCTGCGGCTTGGGGAACCCCATGCACCAGCCATTCGTGCAGGTCATGCGAATATTAGTTATCATCTTGATTATATTGGTTTTTTAATTGAAAAACGCAATTGGCTTGCGGGGGATTACTTCACGCTTGCGGATATTACCGCGGCGGCACATTTGTCTGCGATTGATTATATTGGGGATGTTCCATGGGATGATCACCCGGCGGCCCGGGAATGGTATGCGCGGGTGAAATCTCGTCCATCGTTTCAGCCGCTTCTGGACGATCGTATTCCTGGATTTTCGCCTGCGCGCCATTACGAAGACGTAGATTTTTGATCTTTTTTGGTTTATCCATACAGGCAAGACAAATCGGCATAATAAAAATAAGATGGGTGCTTTATGAATAAACTTTTCTGTTTTGGATATGGGTATACGGCCCATTATGTATCAAAGGCTCTTGCAGCGCGCGGAGATTTTACGATTGCGGGCACCACGCGCGACCACGATAAATTGGATGTGATGGCCCAGCATGGGATTGATGCCCATTTATTCAGTTATGATCAGGCCATGCCAAACCCGCAGGCTCTTTTTCGGGATGTAACCCATGTTTTGATATCTGTTCCGCCGGATGACAATGGAGACCCCGTTTGGATCTTTCATGGGGATGATTTGGCACGGGCTCCTAATTTAAAATGGGTTGGATATCTGTCATCAACAGCGGTTTATGGGGACCGGAATGGAGAGTGGGTGGATGAACGTACGGATGTTCATCCGGTGACCAAACGCGGGATGCGCAGGTCGCGGGCCGAACGGCAATGGCTGACCCTTTATCAGGATCATGATTTCCCTGCGATGATTTTCCGTTTGGCGGGGATTTATGGGCCGGGGCGCAGTGCGCTTGAAACGGTCCGGGCGGGCGCTGCGCGGCGTATTAACAAGCAGGGTCATGCATTTTCCCGTGTCCATATTGACGATATTGTTCAAACATTAATCGCGTCCATGACCCGGGGTAAAAAAGGGCGGATCTATAATGTGGCGGATGATTATCCGGCCCCGTCGCACGAGGTGATTGCGTATACATGCGAACTTTTGGGATTACCGGTGCCGCCCTTGCTGGACTTTAACTCGGCGGATTTGGCGCCTATTACAATGAGTTTTTATACCGAGAATAAACGGGTGCGGAACGACCTGATCAAGGATGAATTGGGTGTCAGATTGAAATACCCAACGTTCCGGGAAGGGATTTTGGCGTGCCGTACAGCATTGGAGCAGGGGGATCTGCCCGGTGATATTCCGTCCTATTGGTTTACGGAAGGGCGCGAGAGCTTGGGATAAATAGAAATAAAAAAGGGGCGATAATGCCCCTTTTTTATGATATTTTTTTGCTTTAGGCTTTTTGTTTCATCAAGGTGCCCAGAATTTTACGCAAGGTGTCTTTAAATTCCATGCGGGGCACAACCATGTCCACCATACCATGTTCTTGCAGGTATTCGGCTGTCTGGAATCCATCAGGCAGCTGTTCACGGATGGTTTCTTCGATCACACGGCGACCCGCAAACCCAATCATAGCGCCGGGTTCGGCCAAATGAATGTCGCCCACCATGGCGAATGATGCGCTAACGCCGCCCGTTGTCGGATCGGTCAGCAGGACGATATACGGCAACCCTGCCTCTTTTACCATAGAGGTGGCGATAATGGTGCGTGGCATTTGCATCAGGGAAATGGCCGCTTCTTGCATACGCGCGCCGCCCGATGATGGAATGACCAAAAGGCCCGCCTTGTTTGCCACCGCCGCTTCGGCTGCACGCACGATACCTTCGCCAACGGCCGCGCCCATGGATCCGCCCATGAAATCAAAGTCAAACGCGGCAACGACCAAGGGGATACGGGATGTTGTTCCCTTGACCACCACGATGGCATCGTTTCGGCCGGTTTTATTCTGGGCGTCTTTCAGCCGATCGATATAGCGTTTTTTATCCCGGAAGCGCAGGGGATCGACCGGCACCTTTGGTAACGGAATTTCCGTCCATTTCCCATCATCGAAAATCAGGGCCAGGCGATCGTGCACGCTCATACGCAGGTGATGTCCGCAGTGATAGCAGACATTCAGCTTTTCTTTAAGTTCCCGTTGGAACAACATCCCCTCGCATGACGGGCACTTGGTCCACAAATCATCGGGAATGTCCTTTTGCGTTTCGGCAAGGGAACGAATACGGGGGCGAATATAGTTTGAAATCCAGTTCATATTGTCATATAGTGTTTTTGGTTTTTGATGGCCCTATTAGGACATGAGCCACAGCGAACGTCAATAGATTGATATTATACATAACATGAAAAACAATAAACCTCATGGGCGCGCCACACTCGAGATGAGGCGATTGGAACTGATTGATCAGCTTTTGGATGGGTGGATGCGCTCGGCTGAACGGGACGGATGTTTGTTAACCTTATCTCCTGAATTCCGCCGTCGGTACGCGACCTTCATTCTTGTTGAAGATCCAGAAATCGCATGTGCGTGCGCACTGGATGTATACTTGAAACGATGCTTGGGGAATCAAGGCATGATGCGCGATTCTTTCCTTGCAGCCTTTCAGCGGCCGGATCGTGTGAGGACGATCGCAAAACAATTTAAAGAGGCGGCACCGCTTATAGAACGATATCCAGATTGGCAGTTGCCAAAAAGATCATTTAAGCCATAGAATATGAAATTGGTAATCCTATCCAAACAGTATAACAAAAAGGAGAAAAATAATGGTCCAGCAAGAACAACAAAACAGAATGTTTACCGCGTGGATCCGCTCCTCTGAACATACGGAGATGTTTAAAAAAGCACACCTTTGGACGAAATTAGACGAAATCGCCATCGAGAAATGGGTGGGGGCATATGTGGATGGTTCGTTTATCGCGGCGCAGTTCCGATTATCTCCAGAGCAAAAAAAAGAGATGAAAGAATCATTTAAGGCATCAGTTCGATTTGTTCACCAGCTCCTTTTAGATGCTCAACCTAGCCATTCACTTGAAAATCCATCTTCTGCGCGGGGTAATGGTCCTGCTGCCACCCCGTGATGGAGAGGATGAATCCCCTCCCGGGAGTAGGCCGGCGATAACGGCATCCGGGTTTGCCTTTGCCGCATGGGCGGCATTTTGATCGGCCTCTTTTTTCAGGGCAGCTGTTTCTTGTTTCAACGCGCGTAATCTGCGCCGATCCGGCGCGGCGGTCAGCCATGTCATGACACTGCCCCATATGAACCCCAATACGGCCCCCGCCATGATCAGGATAAAAACCGGCAGGCGGATAGGGGGATGAACAGGGGAGGGATCAAACGCAATCCAATGTGTGTTCAATGCCGACCATGTCAATAAGATAGACATGACGACAAAGGTGATCATCCACGATAAAAAGACATCCAAGGTTGTTATATATC
>CAZQLB010000023.1:0-2741 GCA_964593915.1 uncultured Pseudobdellovibrionaceae bacterium | reverse complement strand
AAATAAATGGAAGAAAGAAAGTGATATCAGACGACGCGTTGTCATGTTTTTGGTTACGTAATGGCAATGCGTTTGTATGGTGATAGATAAAACAGGTCCGGCTGTATTGATCGTGATATTTATCCGATGCCAAAACGACCGGCTGCTGAATATCTTATTCTTCTGTACCAGTCAGCGGCGTGCCCGTATTGATATGATCCCGCAGTTCTTTCCCTGTTTTGAAAAAAGGCATGCGCTTGGATGCAACTTGTACGCTTTCACCTGTGCGGGGATTGCGTCCGGTGCGCGCCGCCCGTTCTTTGACCGAGAACGCGCCAAACCCGCGCAGCTCCACACGATCACCGCGTACCAATGCTTGTGTAATTTCATCCAGGACGGTTTCCACAATGCGTTCCAAATCACGCAAATACAAGTTTGGATTCTTTTTGGCCAGTGCGGCGATCAATTCGGATTTTGTCATGGCTGCTTCTCCCTGTTGCATCCGTCAGAAAAATGGAAATCTTTTTGCATTGATACAGAAAATGACCGGATCGTCAAGGATCCTATTGAAAACAAATAGAAAAACAGGGGATAAGGTGCAAAATAAGGCGGATTAATGGTTGAATGTATTATTATAGAAAATAAAAAAGAAGGTGACCAAGAAAAAACCCCGGGATATCCCGGGGTTTTTGTATGGTGATGTCTGACCGAAATTATTCGTCAGATTTCACCGATTTTTGCAAGGCAGCACCCAGGATATCACCCAAGGATGCGCCGGACTCGGTTGACCCGAATTCCGCCATGGCTTGTTTGTCCATATCGATTTCCATTTGTTTAATGGAAAGCTGGACTTTACCAGATTTGGAATCGTGACCGGTGACTTTTGCGTCAACTTTTTCGCCGACGGCAAAGCGGTCTGTACGCTGTTCTGAACGTTCGCGGGATAGGTCACCTTTTTTGATGAACCCTTCTGCGCCATCAGCCAGTGTAACATCAATGCCCTTATCGGACAGAGCGGTTACGGTACAGGTCACAACCATTCCTTTCGGTGCACCTTTTACAGCGCCGCCGGTTGGATCTTCGGTCAGTTGTTTAATACCCAAAGAAACGCGTTCCTTTACAGGGTCGACGTCCAGGATTTTCACCTTAACGCTGTCACCTTTTTTATAGGATTTCAGTGTTTCTTCGGATGTGTCTGTCCAGGAAATGTCAGACAGGTGGACCATGCCGTCAATATCACCGGGCAGGCCAACAAACAGGCCAAATTCGGTAACGTTGCTGATGGTGCCATCCAGCTCTTGGCCCGCAGTATAGGTCGCGGCAAAAGCGGTCCAGGGGTTATCCTGGCACTGTTTGATCCCCAAGGAGATCCGGCGTTTTTCAGAGTCAACTTCCAGAACTTGCACATCGACCGGTTGGCCCATGGTGACAATTTTGGAAGGTGGAACGTTTTTCTTTGTCCAGGACATTTCAGACACGTGTACAAGCCCTTCGATCCCTGTTTCCAGTTCAACGAAAGCGCCGTAATCAGCAATGTTGGTCACTTTACCAGACAGGCGTTGACCCACGCTATAGCGCGCTTCAATACCTTGCCATGGATCGGATTCCAGCTGCTTCATCCCCAGCGAAATACGCTGGTTTTCGGCGTTGTAACGAATAACCTGAACTTCGATAGACTGACCAACGGTCAATGCTTCGGATGGGTGGTTCACCCGTTTCCAGGAAATGTCGGTAACGTGCAGCAAGCCGTCCACGCCGCCCAGATCAACGAAGGCACCGTAGTCGGTAATGTTTTTCACAGTACCGTTCAGGATTTGGCCTTCACGAATGCCGGACAGAATGTCAGAACGTGTTGCTTCACGCGATTCTTCAAGAACAGCGCGTCTTGAGACAACGATGTTACCACGTGCGCGGTCCATTTTCAGAATGATGAATGGCTGCGGTGTGCCCATAAGCGGACCCACATCACGTACCGGGCGGATATCCACCTGAGACCCTGGCAAGAACGCAACCGCGCCGCCCAGATCAACAGTAAATCCACCTTTTACACGGCCGAAAATAATCCCGGTTACACGTGTATTGGCGTTGTGTTGTTTTTCAAGATCCACCCACACTTCTTCGCGGCGTGCTTTTTCGCGCGAGAGTGATGCTTCACCATTACGGTTTTCAACGCGTTCCACGAACACTTCAACGATGTCACCCGCACGGATATCCGGCGCAGATCCCAGGTTGGAGAATTCGCGAAGAGGAATACGGCCTTCGGCCTTTAATCCCACGTCGACGACCACAGCATCCGAGAGAACGGCAACGACTGTGCCGTTGACGACGGATCCTGTGAATTGTTTTTTGTTATTGAGTACATCAGAAAGTAATGCTGCAAATTCGGTGGACTCGGTCCGATCTTGCAGGTTTGCGGCGATATGTGCCATGGTTTTTATTTCCTTTTTATAAAGGGATCACACGTATGCGATGCCGGATCGTAACCGGAAAGGTACAAAGCAGGTGTGTTATCCTTGCCCTTATGAGCAAAGATGCATGGGTTTTACGGGGTTTTTACCTGAAATGCAAGCAAAACTCGTCTATTCTTTTGTTTTTTATCGTATCATACACCGGTTTACTCTTTCCCATTTTTTCATATTATTTCTTCCTTCTTCCTATTCTTTGTTTGTCTCACCAAAAAAAAACGGCGCGCCGCTGGTGGTTTTCTGCGCGTGTAAATCGGTCTGCAGATCGATATAGGATATATATCCTAATTTTATATT
>CAZQLB010000022.1:13883-15057 GCA_964593915.1 uncultured Pseudobdellovibrionaceae bacterium | reverse complement strand
GATCACGATATTCTTCGGGGGTCATATTGTATGCCGTTTTCAAATGACGTTTCAGCATTTTAAGTTTCTTACCATCTTCAAGACATATAATATAGTCCGGTGTCACTGATTTCTTAATAGGGACAGCGGGTTGCGGGCGGTCACTTAAGGCAGGGGCCGCCGCCATATCAATATTTTGGATCGTTTTATACACTTGCTGGATCAGTGCCGGCATGTCCTCTTTTTGGACAGTATTGTTGGAAACATACGCCGCAACAATATCGACAACATATGACAATGTTGTTTCTTTTGAATTCATATAGATCAGATCCCTTTACAATATGTTTTACTGAAAAAACAAAACCTTTATGACGCCGGTACTATATCATTATTGATAACGACTTGTCTATTTTGGTTTTGTTACATCCGCTTCACGTAAATAAAGGGGATTAAAAACGTCACTGCCATACCCTGTGGCGGCCATACGCGCGATGACAACAGGGTCCGGCAAAATAATATCCGACACACGCATATCTGACTTGTCCGATTCTGAAATCAGGGCGGCGCCATCCCCTATAATAACATAATCACCCCCAAAGGACTGAATCTCGGATGGCGATAGTATCGTCATCTGTTCCTCTGTCTTTGGGATATCGCCTTGCCCCTTATAAAGGCCAGCAAAAACGTCATCGCGCCGGGAATCAATCAAAACAACCGCGGGGTGGTCCTTATTATCCTGATTTTGCTCCAACCATGTCATATATAAAGCATCCGCCGTATTGATCCCAATAACTTTTATTCCAAGTCCCATCGCGATACCATGCGCGGCTGAAAGCCCCACACGCACCCCCGTAAAACTGCCAGGCCCACGGGTTACGGCGACCGCCGACAGATCAGCAAAGCTGTACCCCGATTCCTGCATAACCTCTTGAACCAGCGGGATCAAGCGTTCTGCCTGCCCCCTGTTCATCATTTCTGTTTTACATAGTGATATTTGGGTATCAGTATCCCATATCCCCACCTGAACAGCCGCAAGTGATGTATCGATTGATAAGACACGCATAGGCATTCCCCTTATCAAGCCGCGTGATCGAGCGCGCGCACCTCGATCACTTCGGGAACAAAATGTCTAAGCATATTTTCAATGCCATTTTTTAACGTCGCGCTAGAGCTGGGGCATCCGGCACAGGCCCCC
>CAZQLB010000022.1:0-13873 GCA_964593915.1 uncultured Pseudobdellovibrionaceae bacterium | reverse complement strand
CATCTGGACATAGGCAACACCGTCCTTAAAATATGAAAAAGTAATATCCCCCCCATCCTGAGCCACCGCAGGGCGTACACGGGTTTCAATCAGTTCTTTTATTTGGGCACTGATTGCATCCAGCAAGTCTGTGGGCGCAGGGGCGCCCCCGCCTTTCCCGTCACCTTCCATACCGGACGGGAGGATATAAAACGCAGCACCCTGCATCACCTGTTCCATCACACTCATCAAAACCAATGGTTTTAAATCGGACCAGCTGCGATCCGCGTCCTTGGTCACCGCTATAAAATCGGACCCCAGCATCACGGCAGAAATACCCCCAATCGATAGAATATGGGCAGCGACGGGGGATACAGACCGAATATCCGGCTGCCCCGCCCGAAAATAAACGACTTCCTGATCCCCCATGACATCCATGCCTGGTAAAAATTTTATCGTATCTGGATTAGGGGTTGCTTCCGTTTGAATAAACATAACATCAATTCCTTTTTTCATCTGGCGCACTATACGCCCTGGCGCTTTAATGATCAAATTTTATCGCGCAAAGCAGCGAGATAGGGTTTATATAGCCCAAATCGGACCATAAACCACACCCGCAAAGCCATAAAAGGTATAATTCGCTCAGGATAACGGGCGCGCAACATCCCTATCACCCCACGTGCACGGGAAAAAGCGGATTCTCCGCCAGCTATCCGGTCCAGAATATCCAGCAGCAGCAATCGTGATTCTTCCCGGCCCCGATCTATTTCTATATTGATTAAAGCCTTGCGCAGCAAATCTTCAGCCTTTGTCAGCAGGGCTGTGACATCATTCTGGTCAATATAACCTGCATGCATCCCCTCCATCAGTAAACATAAAACAGGGAAAACCGTTTTCTCCTGCTGCCCCCCCGCATCGGACAGGGCCGCATCCACCTGGTCCCACAACCATTGAAGGCGAATAAGTCCCAATCGTGGATCCGATATCCGATCCCGTATCAATATCGTATCCGCATAAAAGGCGATCATTGTCCATACAGCCCGGGCACGATCCGCAGGCAGGAAAAGACTAGCAAGATACATATCTGGGTCCAGATTGGCTGCGCGCCGCCGGACATCATCGATATATAAAGGGGGGCAAGATGGGGTTTTCATTTGATCTCCTTCACACTATATTGAATACAGCATTCGTCAACCTGCCTTTGAAAAAGGATATATATTATGACTTTTACACTCCCCACCCTCCCTTACGCTCCCGATGCTTTGGGCCCCTATTTATCTGCTGAAAGTTTTGACTATCATTACGGCAAACATCACAAGGCCTATGTTGACAAGGCAAATGAACTTTTGCCTGCTTCTGGGCTTGATGGAAAATCGCTTGAATCTGCCTGCCTTGCAGCCAGTCAAAATCCGGCTCAGGGCGTTTTATTTAACCAGCTGGGACAACATTACAATCATTCCCTGTATTGGGAATCAATGAAGGCAAATGGCGGGGGGCGTTTGGTCCCCGGCGTTCTGGCCCCACGGATCGATAGCGACTTGGGGGGATTTGACGCCTTTCGTGCCTCTTTTGTACAGGCGGGTATGACGCAATTTGGATCGGGTTGGGCCTGGCTGGTCATGGATAATAAAACGGGGAAACTGGAAATCGCGAAATCCGCGAATGCCGATACGCCGCTTGTCCATGGAAAAACGCCTCTTTTGGTTTGCGATGTATGGGAACACGCCTATTACATCGATTACCGCAATGCCCGCCAAAAGTTTTTGGAAGCTTTTGTCGATAACCTTGCAAACTGGGAAAATGCCGAACGGCTTTATACCGCCGGCCCGCTTCAGATCGCTGCGTGACAAGCTGGCAATATATAACTTGCAATTATTAGTACGTTTTACGTGGTGGTAGTCCATGCGCCTGAATCTCTCGGGTATAGAATTCTTTTTCTGCCCGAGTGATTTTTTCAATGCCCATTCGATCACCATATAATCTTTGGTCTGACGTACGCGTAACAATCCGCACCATTTGAGGACCAACCATAATTTGGTATGGTAACTTTTCAACAACCGGATCTATCTTTATGACATAATCAAAACCACTATTCTGGCGATCAGGTGGTGCAGGCCGCGCATGATCCGGTACCAGCTTTCCCGTTCGCGACAACATCAAGGCCAAATCATCAATCAGCCGTACACTTGAAAAGGCACGTGATACGCTGCCCTCTGGCCCCTTATCGAGCCCATTTGAAACGATTGTGATAAGACCATAAGCAGAGGATTCTTTTGGTAAAGGCGTATCCATCAAAGCCTGGATATAACCGTACATGTGCTGTACGTCATAATAATCGGTATAAACATATTTATATTGTTTTATTTGAACCTGACGCGCTGCAAGAATTATTTCGCGCAGCTCATATCCAAGACCGGATTTCTCTAGAATCATGGTCCGATCCGCAGCATCCATAAACAACTTTTCCTGTCCTGGGAGGGCCGTCGGTAAAATTGACTGCTGCATCACAATATCATAATACGACTGCAGCCTTGACCAAGGCCATCGCCCCATTTCGGAATACACACCGGGACGCGCTGGATCTTGGCGCATTTCATATACCATAACATTTTTCAGTTCTGGATCTTCCGGCATAAACTGAGCGGTAGCATGACTATTCTGGAGCGTAAAAAAGCAAACCATCAAAAAGCAGTGGACAAAACCGTTCCCCCAAAGACGTCTCGTCTGCCTTTTTGAGGGACCATGCCATATTTTCCGAAAAACCGGCAGAAAAAAAGATCGCAGCTGTTTGTTGGGCTTGTTTTTCATGATCCGAACAGTATAGTCACTGGTTACATTACTAAAGTACACCATTTCGCACACATGACAAGGATGGGATAAACCATGACAAACCAAATCGTCGCTTTGGATACAACAAATACAGCTGCTGCGCCGGCTGCCACGACGGATGCAGGAACAATGACGGGTACAGCCGTGCCCGCCGATCTGCCGCCCCCGCCATCCAGCACCGAAATGCTGCTGTGGAACGTTGGGTTTGTCGTTGTCATGATCGCATTGTTTTACATGTTGCTGATCCGTCCGCAGCAAAACCGATACAAAGAACATGCCGAAATGATTAAAAAATTGACCAAGGGCGATAAAGTCATCCTGCAATCCGGTATGATTGCCGTTATTGATCATATTGCTGACGGCGCGCAGGAAGCTGTTGTGGAACTTTCTCCTGGGCAAAAGGTCCATATTGTACGCAGTGCAATTGCTGGCCGTTACGATGAAATTGTGAAAAAACCCTAATCAATACTCAAAACGGTTCTGTATTATGATTTATATCCCTCGTTATCAAATCATCCTGGCGGCTGTTTTGTCCGTTTTGGCCATGATTTACGCTTTTCCAAACCTTGTCTCTAAAGAAACCCGGGAAAGTTGGGCTCGGTATGCGCCCACCTTTATGCCCGTTCATGCTGTCTCCCTGGGGCTGGATTTGCAAGGCGGATCGCATTTGCTTTTACAGGTGGATTTGGAAACCGTCTTGCGGGATAAAATGGAAGATATGCTTCAATCTATCCGCCAGCAGATGAAAGAAGACAAAGTGACGTTGTCTTCTGGTTCAGCCACAAAAGACCAAGTACAGATCGCCGTGCCATCAGATCAGGTATCTGCCGCCAAAACCAGTATCCGCAAGGTGGATCAAGGTGTCGTGATAACAGATAACGATCAGATAGGTGGTCTTTCCATTTCTTATGACGATCGTACGCTGCGCGATATCAAAACCCAGATTTTGGGGCAATCGATTGAAATTGTGCGCCGCCGGGTAGACGAAAGTGGAACAAAAGAATCAACGATTGTACGCCAGGGCGATGATCGTATTCTGGTTCAAATTCCGGGGTTGGATAATCCCGCGCGGATCAAAGACTTGCTTGGAAAAACCGCAAAGCTGTCGTTTCACCTGGTGGATACGGGTATGTCCCCTGCGGTTGGAAGTAAGCGATTAGCATCGCGAGATAATCCAGGCGAAGAGGTTGCAATCAAACGCCGCGCGATTTTGACGGGTGATATGTTGACGGGTGCCCGATCCGAATTTGGTCAGGATGGTGCGCCGGTCGTATCGTTCAAATTGAACAGTATTGGCGCCAAAAAGTTTTGTGATGTTACACGTGATAACACGGGGCAGCCGTTCGCGATTGTTCTGGATAACGAGGTGATTTCCGCCCCGCGTATCAACGAACCGATTTGCGGGGGATCCGCGATGATCAGTGGCCGGTTTAGCCTGCAGGAAACATCGGATCTAGCCCTTCTTTTACGTGCGGGGGCTCTGCCTGCACCGCTCAAGGTGGTGGAGGAACGATCGGTTGGCCCGTCCCTTGGGTCTGATTCTGTGGCGGCGGGAAAAATCGCAGGGATTGTTGCTCTGCTTTTGGTCATGCTGAATATGATTGCGGGATACGGGTTGTTCGGTATTTTTGCGGCGATTGCCTTGCTGATGAACGTTATTATGATTTTTGCGATTCTGTCTATTTTGGGGGCGACGCTGACGCTTCCGGGGATTGCGGGGATTATTTTAACAATCGGGATGGCCGTTGATGCCAACGTGCTGATTTTTGAACGGATACGCGAAGAATTGCGTGCGGGGAAAAGCCCTGTTGCAGCACTTGACTCCGGATATGCACGGGCATTTGACACAATTGTGGATAGTAACCTGACGACATTGATCGCGGCTCTTGTCCTGTTCCTTTTGGGATCCGGCCCTATAAAAGGGTTTGCGATTACCCTGTCTATCGGCATTATCACATCCATTTATTCGGCGGTTGTTTTAACGCGGATTATTGTTGTCGCGTGGTATAAAAAGACGCGGCCATCAATATTAAATATATAATCATTAGAGGATATACGAATGACTTGGCGTTTTAAATTAGCCCCCGATAACACATCAATCGATTTTATGCGGCTGCGTTATGCGGCGTTTGCGTTATCGGCGTTTTTGATTTTTGGTTCTATTGCCCTGGTCGCGATCAAGGGACTAAATTTTGGGGTTGATTTTTCGGGCGGAACGTTGATTGAGGTGCGTTTGGATACCAAACCGGATCTTTCCGCGATGCGGGAGAATCTAAATGCCTTGCGTTTAGGATCCATCTCGCTTCAGGAATTTGGGGATCCTAAAAACATTCTGATCCGTATGCCTCAGCAAGACGGTGGCGCAGAAGGTCAGGCCGTAGCGGTTGAAAAAATAAAATCAGCCATCAACGAAAAATTCCAAGGACAGAACGTCGATTACCGCCGGGTTGAATATGTGGGCCCTCAGGTGGGGGACGAATTGAAACGCGCGGGGATCATCGCGCTTACGCTTTCTATGATTGGTATTCTGATCTACGTTGCTGTACGCTTTGAATGGCAGTTCGGTGTGGGCGCTGTTGTATCCCTTTTGCACGACGCTGTTATTACGCTTGGTTTTTTTGCGCTGACCGGATGGGAATTTGATTTGGCAACGATGGGAGCCATTTTGCTGGTCGCCGGATATTCGATTAACGATACAATTGTTGTGTTTGACCGTATCCGCGAAAACTTGCGCAAGTATAAGAAAATGCCGCTTTATGAATTGTGCAATCTGTCAACCAACCAGACATTGGCGCGTTCGCTTATGACATCGTTTACAACACTTTTGGCATTAAGCGCTCTGGCTATTTTTGGCGGGGAAGTTATTCGTGGATTTACATGGGCATTGATCGTCGGAGTCCTTGTGGGGACATATTCATCAACATATGTTGCTGCATCTTCTATCCTTCACCTTGGTGTACGGCGTGGAAGTAGCGAACAGAACGAATGAGCATAAAAACCTAGAGCATCGCAACAGGGTTAACGGATTCCCGTCCCTTGCGAATTTCGAAATGAAGCTGGGGTCGATCCACATTCCCGCTGGATCCAACAGTTCCGATTGTTTCGCCGCGCCGAACGTCTTGCCCTTCGGCCACCAGGGGACGATCCAAATGGGCATAGGCCGTCATATATCCGTCCGCATGTTTAATCAAGATCAGGGTACCATACCCCTTTGCCGCATTCCCAATATAAACAATGCGTCCATTTTCGGCCGCACGAACGGGGGCACCGCGAGACGCTGCAATATTGATCCCTTCGTTCACACGGCCATCACCCTTTGTCCCATAACTGGATAAAATACGGCCATCTGCCGGGCGCAAGAACCGGTTTCCAGCACGGGGAGGAATAGGTCCTGTATTTTTAATTTTTGCAGGCATAGCTACTGCCGACCGCGCCGATGACGTTTTCTGGGTCTGACCAGGAGTATACGATGCTTGCTGCAAAAGTGGATTCTGGGCCGCTTTGCCTTTTGGAACCGAACGCGTCAGCGTTCCCAAGGTCCCCACAGGGTAGCGCGGGACAATCGGCTGTTCCGTAACAACTGCTCCATTATGCGCGGGAACCACTGCTTTTGGAGATACAGAAACAGGGACAGCCTTTGCCAAAGTCATTGTTTGCGCCGACGCGGGGATACGTAACACCTGCCCAACCTTTAGCCCCTCTTTTCCCGACAAGTTATTATACCGAATAATTTCCGCAGGTGCGATGTTGAACATGCGCGATAACTGGTAAACGGTATCACCCGCCTTGACTTTATAACTGCTGGGTAGCGGTAATTTTAACCTGGCACCGGGGACCAAAGACACCCCATCATTCAGGCGCATCAATGCCCCCAGATCGACACGATACCGTTTTGCGATTTGATCCAATGTTTCACCAGATAGAAGCGTATGTTCCCCCCCTGTGAATCCCGGACCTGCCCCATACTGAATAACAGGTGCCAGAACGCGAGACGATGCGGCATGCACGGCAGATATCGGCAACACAAAAGAAATGGCCAATAAAAATATTACAAAAAAGGATAAACACGAGCGCATTGATCTGATGTCCCCCTGGCGCCCGGGGATCATGATGCGCGGATCTGATCCTCCGCCACATCGGGCACCATCGGAACAAATTTTACCGCCAATAGATTAACAGATGAATAAAGATCGTCTGCAATACGGGTAATTTTGCGCAATTCTTGGGTCTCACTACTCCCCCCAATTGGCATAACCATAATACCGCCAATGGCCATTTGGTCCAAAAGAGCCTGAGGGGCTTTTGGCGCCGCAGCTGTTACCATAATACGATCAAAAGGGGCCTGTGCCGGCCACCCGTCAAATCCGTCCCCCAAAATATTGGTGATGTTATTCAAACGCTGTGCCTTAAACCGCTCTTCTGCCTCCAGCTGCAATGGGCGATGCCGTTCGATGGTATAAAGCCGCCGGCACAAGCGGGCCAGGATACTGGCCTGATACCCCGATCCTGTCCCGATTTCCAGAACCTTGTGACGATCTCCTACCTGCAATGCCTGGGTCATAAATGCCACAAGCGACGGCTGAGAAATAGTTTGGCCGCGCGCAATAGGAAGTGCCACATCATCATATGCCTGGTGATAAAGCTCTGGCATGACAAAAAGCTCACGCGGCGTTTTTTCAACAGCATCAATCACATGTGGATCGTTTATCCCATTTTGCTTTAAGGATATAACCAACCGCTCAAGGCTTTTTTGTAAAATAGGATCGTGCACAGTCTGTTCCTTTTTACCCTTCTGCCGTTCGCAGCAGCGCCGTATCACCCGCAAGCGGTTTAACCCGGTCTACACCGCCCATATAAGGACGCAAAACAGCCGGCACCACCACACTGCCATCCGATGGATCGTAATAATTTTCAATCACAGCAACCAGGGTACGCCCCACCGCCAATCCCGATCCGTTCAAGGTATGAACATATCGGGTTTCCTTGGTTCCTTTTGGGCGGCACCGCGCCTTCATCCGCCGGGCTTGAAAATCACCGCAGTTGGAGACACTGGAAATCTCGCGGTACTTACCTTGGGCTGGGATCCACACCTCTAGGTCATATGTTTTTTGCGAACAAAAACCCGCATCACCCGTACACAGGACAATGCGCCGGAATGGTAATTCCAGTTTTTTCAGAATGGTTTCCGCACACTGAACCATCCGTTCATGTTCGTCCCGCGATTGATCCGGGGTACAAATCGTCACCATCTCCACCTTATAAAACTGGTGCTGGCGGATCATGCCGCGCGTATCTTTCCCGGCCGACCCCGCTTCGGACCGGAAACAAGGCGTCATCGCTGTCAGACGCAAGGGCAACGCGGCCTCATCCAAAATCATGTCCGACACCAAATTGGTCAACGGAACTTCAGCAGTTGAGATCAAATAATGACCTGTATTCACCTTGAACAGATCTTCTTCAAATTTCGGGAGCTGCCCCACACCATAAACAGCCGTATCGCGGACCAAAAGCGGCGGTGACACTTCGGTTAATCCATGTTCATTCGTATGCGTATCCAGCATGAATTGCGCCAAAGCGCGTTCCAGCCGGGCAAGCCCCGAATGTAAAAATGTAAACCGCGCACCCGACATTTTTGCCGCCAAATCCGCGCTCATCATCCCCAGATCTTCGCCAATTTGCTGATGATCCGGATTATCATTACGCGTCCCCGGGATACCTATCCGGTGAAATTCAACATTTTCTGTTTCATCCCGGCCAACAGGCACATCGTCCTGCATAATGTTCGGCAAACTTTCCAGCATCGATTGCAGTTTTTCAGCAGCCGCGCGCCCCTGATTTTCCAAATCTTCCATTTGGTCTTTGATGGCCGCGACTTCTGCCATCAGATCATCGGCATTTTCACCCTTTGCCTTGCGCTGACCAATCAATTTGGACGATTCATTCCGTTTGTTTTGCAATGCCTGGAGCTGTGTTTGAATGCGGCGCGATTCTTCGTCCAATGCCAGGATGACCGGCGTCTGGGCATCAAGCCCGCGGTCTTTCCACCCCTTGTCAAAACGGGCCGGTTCAGTACGGATCCATTTAATATCATGCATAATTTTTCTCAACTTCCTTAATTCACACAAAAGACACTATAAATTCATTTATTTCAAGGGGGTAAAAGACCCCTTTTACGGTCCGAAACCAGATCGATCGCTGCCGCCGTCACCATAGCATGGGCCTACATAGTCGTCAAAACGCCCATCATCCCGGACGTTCCCTGATCCGCCCGACACGTCGTATCCCGAAACCAGCGGGGAGTCATCGGCAGATGCTATACTTTCGCTTCCCAAGGAGATCCCGCCCACTGGAAACGATTTTGATAATTTTAATCCTTTTGATTTTGCCATTTTTTGCTCCTTTGCTTTATCTGGCGGTTTGTCAAATATAAGAAAAAGGCCCGAAACGGTTTGTTCCGGGCCCTCATCAAAGTTGTCATTCCTGTTCATTTTCTTATGAAAGAATACACAAACCTCTCTTGCCCGCGGCGTTTGCCCAGGATCGATGTGAACAGGAATGCATGTAAAAAACTGTCATTTGGATAAATTCTCTATTGAACTAACTTCATTCCTTCTTGCACTTTTTTCCGCCGTTGATTTTCCGCCAGCAACATCCCATCCCTTAATTCAGATACAATACCTACGTACTTTTCATTATCCCCGCATGCCGTCACAAGGCCAGCAACATTCGCAAACATTTTCGTTATTTCTCGCGAAGAACCTTTTTCCCCCATCGTATGACACACCCCCATAATACGTGTCCCCAAAATAAAGGCCGCGTTCATCGGCAATCTTTCGCCTTGCTCAACTCTTTTTCTTATCTCATGGATTAGAACGTTGACCCCCTCTGGTCCACGCAAAGCGGGCTGAACCGGAATATCACGTCTCGAACTGCCATCTGGGTTCAATACTTGTTCATTCACACGATTATTCATCTCTATTCTCCGTTTCTTCTTTAAAAAAATAAAACCGCCCGAAGGAAACCCAGGGCGGTGGTTTGATTGTTGTGCCGAGATTTTGGTTAAGCCATTTCCTCCGCCGCCCGTAATGTCAAGCTGCTAAAATAAAAGGACCAAAAATGAGAGCACATATTCAACATGAGAACTATGTAACCATAATACATATCTAAAAATCAAGAAGAATTTTCAAGAAAGAAAAACGCATCACCGGCGACGGCGGGCAGGAACCTTAACGGGAGCCAGTTTACGGCCCATCAAACGATGAATGATCGTATCAATCGCCTTTTGCACATCTGCCAGAATGTCCTGAATCTGCCCCATATCACACCCGTTTTTTTATTATCGCACCTGTAAACAGGCTTATTCTTATATTGCACCATAGAAAAAGCCCCAAATGCAAGATATATTTTCATAATCATTTAAAAATGTATTCAAAATAGCGACGCAGGGCGCGATCCAGTTCATAAAAGCTGGCCCCTTTTCCCATTTTCTCCAGGGAAGTTACCCCAAAATCGCGGATTCCGCAGGGGACAATCCCCTGAAAATGGTCCAGATTTGGAGCGACATTGACCGCTATTCCATGAAAACTGATCCCATGGCGGATGCGAATACCCAAGGCTGCAATCTTGGCCTCCGTCCCCGTCTTGTCATCATGAACCCATATGCCAATACGCCCCGCGCGCCGCTGCCCGTCAACCCCTATTTCATCCAGGGCGCGGATCATCACTTCCTCCAAATCCCAGACAAATTGCCGAACATCTGGCACCGCATAATGTTTTTTCAAATCCAGCATGGTATACACCACCCGCTGTCCAGGCCCATGATACGTATATTGCCCCCCCCGCCCCGTCTCATAAACCGGAAACTGGGGGTGGATCAAATCTTCGGCCCGCGCACTGGTGCCCGCAGTATATAAAGGAGGATGTTCCAAAAACCATATGCGTTCATCCGCACGGCCATCGATCATCGCGCGGACATGCGATTCCATAGCGGAAACCGCCGCCGGATACTCTACCAATTCTGGAGATATTATAAATTCCATCATATTACATCTTTTATTTCTGTATATTATATAGTCTTTCAAGTGAAGAAAAAGACAGCCGGATAAAAAATTCTCCCCTCTTTTGCATAAAAGAGGGGAGTTATTCTCTTGCGCATCTGCTTTTTATTTACAGATTCCGCAACCTTTACTATCGCGAACGACGTGCGCCTTTATTTTCATGGCGCTGTGCATCGCGGCGATCACGCCAGGAGGAAAAAGGCTTGGAGCCACTTCCGCCTTCTTCTGATCTGCGCTGGCCACCACCACCGGATCCACGACTATTACCACCAAAGCTGCGACCACCACGTCCATCTCCTCGGTTATTTTCACCTTCGCTACGTCCGCCGCCAAAACCACGGGGACCAAACGATCTGCCACCTCCACGGTTTTCACCTTCGCCGCGCCCACCACCAAAACTGCGGGAACCGAATGGTTTGCCCCCACCGCCACGGCGACGGCCTGCACCACCCCGACGCGGGCCATCATCGTTCCCTGGCTCTTTGCCGGCAATCAATCGCTCAATCGCACGCCATTTATCCGAATCGGCCGGCGTGACCATATTAACCGCCCGCCCCTCTGCACCAGCCCGTGCCGTACGGCCAATACGGTGAATATAATCTTCCGGGCACTGGGGCAAGTCATAATTGATCACATGCGCAATATGTGGAATATCAAGCCCACGTGCAGCAACATCCGTTGCAACCAGAATCCGATATTTTTGCGCGCGAAATTCTTGAATAACCCGGTCCCGACGTCTTTGCTGCAAATCACCATGGATCGCATCGGCCGTGTGACCTTGATCCCGCAGCCGTCCGGCCAAACGTTCGGTTCCGTATTTTGTTTTCACAAAAATCACGACAGTCCCATCACGCGTATCAAGCTGATCCAGCAGAACCTGGTACTTTTCACCTTCGTTCACCCGCAAGGTCTCTTGCTCAATTTTAGCCATCGGGGCATGTACAGATCCAACAGAAATACGCGCTGCATCCCGAAGGTACTGTGCCGCCGCCTTCACAATTTTGGGCGGCATGGTTGCTGAAAACATCAATGTTTGACGATCTTCCGGCATATGGCTGATAATGCGTTCAATCTGGACACCAAATCCCATGTCCAGCATACGATCCATTTCATCCAGAACCAGAAAACTTGCTGTATCAATCACCAAACTGCCGCGATCCAAATGATCGTTCATACGGCCCGGCGTACCAATCACCAGACGAGGGCGACGATCCAGCTGGTCAAACTGTTTACGCATTGGTTCGCCGCCAATCAAAACAGCCGTTTTAATATTAGCAGCCGCCGTCATCGGACGCAGCGCCGTGTTCACCTGAACCGCGAGTTCACGTGTGGGGGCCAGAATAACAGCCATCGCATTTGGATTTGCAAGCAGCTGTGCCACCACCGAAATACCAAAAGCCCCTGTTTTACCGGTCCCTGTTTGTGCAGACCCCAAAATATCACGTCCCTGTAAAGCCAACGGAATTGTCTGGGCTTGGATTGGTGTTGGCGCTGTAAAATTCATTTTTGCAAGCGCCTGATTTAATAATGGGGGTAAATTTAATTCAGAAAAATCGTTCATAAGTTCATGTCCTTTTCAAAACACAATGATAGACAGACCTGCTGTCCACCATGGCCAGCAAGCCAAATAAAGAGCCGAAGGAAATTAGTAAAACCAATATCCTGCACGAAGACTCTTGAACATTGTGAGAAGAAAGGAAGATATATCCTTCATTTATAAGCTAAAAAGCTTGGCCTTATAACGATATGGCCGATACACAAGCAAAGAGCATTTCAAACTCGATACGGGGGTTATATAGACATAAATTTGAAAAAGCAAGGAAAATATATAAAAATCAATTTTTTATATGGTCGGGGCGAGAGGATTCGAACCTCCGACCCTCTGCTCCCAAAGCAGATGCGCTACCGGACTGCGCTACGCCCCGACAAAAGTGAGCTTGGTTGTAGCACACCCTTTTTCCGCTGGCAAGGATTGTTATGGTTTTATCAGAAATTCTTTTAAATCAATGTACTGCCCGGGCTTTAACCCCTGTTTTTGAACTTGTCCAGCCGCAATTTCCAGGACAGCACGCACCGGTTTCTGGGACGAAATGGGCGTTTCATCCCCTGGCCGTGCCTGTTCATGGACATGAACAATCCGGCCATCGCTTGCAATAAATACCATATCCAGGGGCAAATATGTATTTTTCATCCAAAAATGAACAATATCGTCCCGATCAAACAGAAACAGCATGCCCTGCCCGTCCGGCAAGTGATCACGCCCCATCAGGCCCCGCGCTTGTGCATCCGGTGTTTGCGCCAGCTCCACACGAAAACGCGCCAGTACCGTATCGCCAGCCGCGCGGGTAATCGTAAGTTCAGGTAAAAACGCCGAAGCCGAATCTGTAACGGGAATCTGCCCTACTCCAGATTCCTTGTTCACACCCAATATTTTATGACTACTATCACGTATAACACCGGATGAGACCCGCTTTAAAAACAGATGAATAACATCAAACGCGCCATAATCATAAACCGTATTGTGACCTGATTTTTCAAAAAAGGCCCATTCTTTTGGCTCCGCTGCCAAATCGAATAATCGCTGCGCATGGGGCGAGGGAATCACCCAATCCCGCCCCGCCGCCAAAATCAGTTTTGGCATTCTTAACTGACCAATCCGCACATCAGAACGGTATTGATCATGCATCAGATAGGAAAGACCAAAGATCATGGGATAACGCGCCTGCGCCACATCCAGGGCAGAGTCAAACGGGACCTCTAAAATCAAAGCACGAATATCCGGATAATCCGCCGCCATTTGTACGGCAATGCCTGTTCCAATTGACTCCCCATAAAAAATCATGCGCGCAGCTGGAATATGATAATCATTTATCAGGGTTTTTACCCCTGCCTGAGCGTCCATCATCATCCCTTTTTCAAAAGGCGCCCCCGGATTCCCACCAAACCCCCGATATTCAAGTAATAAAATATTATATCCCGCGTCTATAAAACGCCGCGCTTTATGATCC